>JBOGXS010000041.1:0-19351 GCA_050693815.1 Thermoleophilaceae bacterium
GGTGAGGCCCTGGTCGCGCGCGCCGAGCGCCTGATCACAGAACGCGGCTATGACGGCTTCGCCGAGAGTTCGATCGAGGTCGTCGGCGCGGAGGAGGCGACCGAGGCGGTTCTGAAGGTTGGAGTCCGGCACGCGGCGCGCGAGGCGCTCGAGATCTTCGCCGGCGAGTACGCCCCTATGGCGCTGGTCGCGCAGGGGATGGCCGGAACGTTTGCCGGGCGGCCGCGGCCCGCGCCCGTGATCCGCGTCTACCATCTGCTGGCCGACAAGAAGCGAGTGCCGGCACGCGTCACGCTCGACGACCGCGTGCTCGACGTGGCGATCTCGCCCGGCAGCCCGGACGCCGAGACCGTGACGCCCCCATTGGCCGAGCCCGCAGCGCCGCGCGTCGCCGATGGGACCACCGTTCCGCTCCATCGGCTCGCCTACGGGCGCAGCGGCGACAAGGGCAACCTGGCCAACATCGGGCTGATCGCGCGGCGCCCCGAGTTCGCCTCGATCCTGCGTGAGCAGGTCACCGCCGAGCGCGTCACGGCGTTGTTCCGCAAGTACCTGCAGGACGGCGGCGTGACACGCTGGGAGCTGCCAGGCATCTCGGCGATCAACATCGTGCTGCCCGAGGTGCTCGGTGGCACGGGCGGAACGTCCACGCTTCGGTACGACCCGCAAGGCAAGTCGTACGCTGCGATGCTGCTGACGCTGCCCGTCACCGTTCCGTCAGAGTGGGAGCACGACTTACGCTTGGCCGCTCCCGAGGTCGCCCCGTGAGCCTGCCGCGCAAGGTCCTGGTGGCAAACCGCGGCGAGATCGCCGTCCGCATCCTGCGTACGGTTCGGGCGCTCGGGCTCGACGGGGTGGCCGTCTATCATCCCCTCGACGCCGGCAGCGTGGCGGTGCGCGAGGCTACCGAGAGCGTCGAGATCAACAGCACGACCCCGGTCGGGGCCTACCTGGACGCCGGACAGATCGTGGAGGCGGCCATCAAGACCGGCGCGGACGCGATCCATCCGGGATTCGGCTTCCTCGCGGAGAACGCCGACTTCGCGCACGCCGTCGCGGACGCCGGCCTCACCTTCATCGGCCCGCCTCCGGACGCGATCCGAGCCATGGGCGACAAGATTGAATCCAAGCGCCTGGCTGCGAGGGCCGGCGTGCCGACGATTCCGGGTTCGGCTGACGCGCTGGCCGGCGTGGACGACGCGCTCGCTGAAGCAGAGCGCATCGGATACCCGGTACTGCTGAAGGCCAGCGCAGGCGGCGGTGGGAAGGGTATGCGCATCGCGCGCGACGCGAGCGAGTGCCGGGATGCCTTCGAGCGCGCGGCCAGCGAAGCCGAAGCCAGCTTCGGCGACGGACGGGTCTTCGTCGAGCGCTACATCGTGCGGCCTCGCCACATCGAGATCCAGGTACTGGCCGATCGTCACGGCAAGGTTCTCCACCTCGGCGAGCGTGAATGCTCGATCCAGCGTCGCTTCCAGAAGGTGATCGAGGAGGCGCCGTCGCCGTTCGTCGATCCCGCGACCCGCGAGGAGATGGGCGAGCGTGCCGTCGCGCTTGCCAGGGAAGTCGGCTATGTCTCGGCGGGGACGGTCGAGATGGTCGTGGACCAGCAGCGCAACTTCTACTTCCTGGAGATGAACACCCGGCTCCAGGTCGAGCACCCAGTCACCGAGCTCGTGACCGGAATCGACATCGTCGCCGAGCAGCTCCGTGTGGCGGCCGGCGAGCCATTGGGGTATGGCCAGCGCGATGTCCGGCTGGAGGGGAGCGCGATCGAATGCCGCATCTATGCCGAGGACGCGGAGGCCGGCTTCATGCCCGCGACCGGATCCCTGGCGCTGGTTCGCTTCCCTGCGGGGCCCGGTGTACGAGTGGACCACGGGATGCTCGAAGGCCAGGAGGTGACCGCCGCGTTCGACCCGATGATCGCCAAGGTCGTCGGCAGCGGCGCGACCCGCGAGGAAGCAGTCGCTCGCACGCGGAAGGCGCTGAAGGAGACTGTGCTACTCGGCGCGATCACGAACACGGGGTTCCTCGAGCGGGTGCTCGCCCACCCGGAGTTCGCGGCCGGGAACACGCATACCGGCTTTCTCAACGAGCATGCCGAGGAGCTGCGCGCGCCGCAGCCGAGCGCCGAGGATGAACGGCTCCTCCTGGCCGCCGCCGCGCTTGCCAGCCCGCGCTTCGATCGCCGCTTCCAGCTTCCTGAGCCACTCGCGTCGATGGGCGAGTGGAGGCCCTGAGTTGAGATTCCACATCACACTCGACGGCGGTGAGCCTAAGGAGGTTGTCCTCACGCGAGCTCTGCGAGGCGACACGCTCTACCTCGACGGCAAGGCGTATCAGGCGAGCCTGCGCGCTGTCGGCAAGGCATACGAGTTGTCGCTCGACGATCGCGTCGAGCACATCTGGCTAAGCGTCGAGCACGACACGGTCCATGTCCACGCGCTCGGCCGTGCGTGGCGGCTCGAGGTCGTCGATCCGGTCGAGGAGTCGCTGCGCGCAACAGAGCAGGCAGATGCCGCGAGCGCTCCTATGCCCGGGACCGTCGTGTCGGTTGCTGTTGGGCCCGGTGATCCGGTCAGCGTCGGCCAGCAGCTGCTGGTGATCGAGAGCATGAAGATGGAGAGCGAGATCGTGTCGTGGCGCGAGGGAACGGTGGCGCGAGTGAGCGTCGAGGTCGGGGAGGGTTTCGACCGTGGGGCAACCCTGGTCACACTTGAGGCCGAGGAGGCTTGAGCGTGCGGCGGATCATCTCGCACGTCGACACGAGCTCGGGGACTTACCGCCACAACCGCGAGCACAACCTCGCCTTGGTCGAGGAGCTGCGTGCTCGCCTCCAGGCTTCGCGCTACGAGCGTCCACAGCGGGCGCTGGACCGGCTCGCGGAGCAGAACAAGCTCATGGTGCGCGACCGCCTCAAGCTGCTGTTGGATCCGGGCTCTCCGTTCCTCGAGCTCTCGCCCCTGGCCGCGGGCGAGGCGTACGACGGCGAGGCGCCGCAGGCTCTCATCGTGACCGGAATCGGCGTCGTCAACGGGCGTGAGGTGATGGTCACCGCCGGCGACAGCTCGCTCAAGGGCGGCTCGTGGTACCCGCTGTCGGTCAAGAAGATCGTGCGCGCGCTCGACATCGCGCTCGAGAACCGGCTGCCGGTCGTCCATCTGATCGATTCGGGCGGTGCCTACCTGCCGCTGCAGGACGAGCTGTATGCGCTTGGCGGCCACACGTTCCACAACCAGTGCCTGTTGAGCGGCGCGGGCATCCCGCAGCTCGCTGTCGTACTCGGCTGGTGCACGGCCGGCGGCGCGTACTTGCCGACCCTGTGCGACGAGTCGATCATGGTGCGGGGCACGGGATGTGTCTTCCTCGCCGGACCCCCGCTCGTGAAGGCGGCGACGGGAGAGGAGGTGACCGCCGACGAGCTGGGTGGAGCCGACATGCACACCACCGCGTCGGGGACCGCGGACTACGCCGTCGACACTGAGGAGGAGGGGATCGCGATAGCGCGTGAGATCGTCGGGCTCTGGCGGCGCGCCGACAAGTCCTGGGTCGATCGCCGCGACCCCGAGTCGCCGTACTACGACCCCGAAGAACTCTACGGCGTGATTCCCGACGACATCAAGAAGCAGTTCGAGGTGCGGGAGGTGATCGCGCGCACCGTCGACGGCAGCCTGTTTCATGAGTTCAAGCCGCGCTACGGCGACACGATGGTCACTGGCTGGGCCTACATCTGGGGCTTCAAGGTCGGGATCCTCGCCAACAACGGGGTGATTTTCAGCGAGGCGGCGAACAAGGCGTCTCAGTTCATGCAGCTCTGCGACCGCGACGGCGTTCCGCTCCTGTTTCTGCACAACGTGACTGGGTTCATGGTGGGGCGCGAGTACGAGCGTGCCGGTATCACGAAGGACGGCGCGAAGATGCTGATGGTCCAGGCGAACGTGACCGTGCCGAAGATCTCGGTGTTGATCCACGCCTCGCAGGCCGCGGCGAACTACGCGATGGCCGGCCGTGCCTGGGGCCCGCGCTTCCTGTTCGCTTGGCCGAACTCCCGCTCCTCGGTGATGGGTGCGGAGCAGGCCGTGGGCGTCCTCAGGGACGTGCGGGTGGCGAGCCTGCGACGGCAGGGGCACGAGCCCGACCCGTCGGAGCTGGAGGCGATCACGAAGGAGGTGGGCGAGTACTTCGAGCGCACGAGCGATCCGTACCACCTCACGTCCGAGCTTCGCGACGATGGCCTGATCGACCCCATCGAAACCCGCAACACGCTCGGAATGGCGCTTTCCGCGGCGCTCTGCGCGCCGTTCGAGCGGACCCCGGGCGGCGTTCTCCGCATCTGACCAGGAAGGAGCCATGAACGAGCTGCCCCCCGAGGTGATCTATGAGGTGGACGACAAGGTCGCCTGGCTCACGATCAACCGGCCCGAGGCCCGCAACGCGCTGAACAAGGCCACGCGCGATGGCCTGCGCCTCGGGTTCGAGCGCTTCCGCGACGACGAGCGCGCCGCGGTCCTGATCCTGACCGGCGCGGGCGATCGCGCGTTCTGCGCCGGCGGTGATCTCAAGGAGATGGCCGACACACAGCTCAAGGTCCCGCCGAAGGACCACATGGTCTACCTCCAGCGGACGCTCAAGGTGGAGAAGCCGATCATCGCCGCAGTGAACGGGCTCGCCTACGCTGGCGGGTTCTTGCTCGCTCAGCAGGTCGACCTGTGCATCGCGGCCGAGCACGCTCGCTTCGCGATCACCGAGGCGAAGGTCGGCCGCGGCTCGCCCTGGGCCGCGCCGCTGCCCTGGCTGATCCCGCCGCGTGTGGCGATGGAGCTGCTGCTGACCGGCGAGCCGATCAGCGCCCAGCGCGCGTACGAGGTCGGCTTCGTGAACAGGGTCTTGCCCTACAACGAGCTCCGGGAGGAGGCGCTTCGAATGGCTCGCACGATCGCGGACAACGCGCCCCTGTCGGTGCGCGCCGGCAAGGCGCTCGTCTTCGCGTCAGCAGACCACGGCTGGGAGGCTAGCCTCGATGAGGGCGATCGGATCTACGAGTCGGTCTACCTGAGCGAGGACGCGCAGGAGGGCCCACGAGCGTTCCGTGAGAAGCGCACGCCGCAGTGGCGGGGGAGGTGATCGCATAGCCGACCTGCCGCCCCTGCCGCGCGAGGCTGCCGAGCGAACGGTCCCGCAGCTTCTCGAGGCGTGCGTGGCCGAGCGCCCGAGCCACACCGCGCTCATGGCCCACAGCCAGGTCGAAGGGGGCGAGGTCGTGCTCTCCTACGCGGAGCTCTCCGAGCGTGCCGCGCTGCTTGCCGGGGCGCTCGGCGAGCGCGGTGTGGAGCAAGGCGATCGCGTGGTGATCCTCCTGACGAACGCTGGCTCGGTAGAGGCGCACGTGGCGTATCACGCGAGTCACCGCCTAGGCGCGATCAACGTCCCGCTCAACACGTTCTATGTCGAGCGCGAGCTTCGCTACGCCCTCGGCTTCGTCGAGCCGGCGGCGGTCGTCTTCGGCCCTGACCTAGCTGCGCTGCTCTCCTCCGCGCTCGGTCCCGATGCTCGCCCGACGCTCGTCGAGGTGGCGCGGGAGCCAGTTCTTGGTGAGGCGCTCCCGGCGCTGACCGAGGACGCCGCCACCGCTCCGCCCGTACCGCTGAGCGAGACGGCGGACGCCGACTGGATCTTCACATCCGGGACGACCGGGCACCCGAAGGCGGTGGCCCTCTCGCACGCGAACTCGGTCGCCTGCGGTTACGAGGCGATGCACGTCTGGGGCCTCGACCGGGCCAGCGTCTACCAGAACTCGTCGCCCTTCTTCACCAGCACCGGATCGCACACCAATCAGCTCGCCTGCCTGGCGGCTCGGTGCACCAACGTCGTGGACCCCCAACCAAGCCTTGAGGCGATCATGGATCGCGCGGTGCGGGCCGGCACGACGTCGCTGTTTCTCCTCACAGCCCTGCTTGCGATGCTCTTCCGCCGTATCGACGACGGACGCATCGCCAGGCTCGATCCGGGGCTGCTCCGGCGGCTGACCTACGGCGGTCAGACCATGCCACGCGAGTTCCACGAGCGCGTCCAGCGCGAGTTCGGGGACGAGCGGGGAATCGGGCTCGGCCTCGTCTACGGGCTCACCGAGGGCGGCACATGCGGTCTGCTACTCGATCCGGAGGACCACAGGGAGGCCGTCCGGCGGCACGGTCCGTACGGCATGCCGATCGGCACGCGGGGATGGAACGATTGGGTCGACTGGCGCATCGTTGGGGAGGACGGTGCGCACGCGGCGCCGGGTGAGGTCGGCGAGATCCGCCTGCGGGCGCCGAGCATGATGTCGCGCTACGTCAACGACGAGGAGGCCACGGCGAGGACCCTGGTGAAAGGCTGGCTTCATACCGGCGACATGGCCACGATCGACGAGGCCGGTTTCGTGTACTTCGTCGACCGTGACAAGCAGATGATCCGGCGCGGCGGGATGAACATTGCGTCCGCGGAGGTGGAGGCGGTCGCGATGTCGCACCCCGCCGTGGCCGAGGCGGTCGCGCTCGGCCGGCCTAACCCGGTGCTCGGCGAGGACGTGCACCTGGTGGTGGTGCTGGAGGAGGACGCCGCGGCCGGGGGCGACGAGATCGTCGAGCACTGCCGTTGCGGGCTTGCCGACTACAAGGTGCCCCGCTCCGTCGAGTTCATCGACGAGCTACCCCGCAATCCGATGGGCAAGGTCGTTCGCGGGGAGATCAAGACGTCTTTCGCCGAGGAAGCAAGGAGGTAACGATGCCGATCGCAACCCGCCCGGACCGCAACGCGGAGCCGCGGATGACCGACTACCAGGAGGCGCGCAGGACCTACACCGTCGATGTGCCGGAGCGTTTCAACCCGGTGATCGACATCGTCGAGCGCTGGGCCGACGACGAGCCTGACGCTCCGGCGCTCGAGTCGCTCGACGGCGACGGGGGACTGGTGGCCTCGCACACGAGTGCCGAGCTGGCGCGCGAGTCGCGCCGGGCCGCCCGCGCCCTGCTCGCCCTCGGCGTCAAGGCGGGCGATCCGGTCTTCATCATGCTGCCGCGCGTGCCTGCCTGGTACGCGGCGATGCTCGGGGCGATCCGCATCGGTGCCGTGCCGATGCCCGGCACGGTCCAGCTCACGCCACGGGACATCGGGTATCGCCTCCGCAGCGCGGATGCGGTGGCGGCGATCACCGACGCGAGCAGCGCCGCCAAGGTCGATGCGGTCGAAGAGGTGCCCGCGATCCTCGGCCACCGGATCGCGTGCGGCGGAGGAGCGCCGGAGGGCTGGCTCGACTTCGACGCCTTGCTCGACGACGCGGGCGATGGCGAGACGCCCGCCTCGCCGACCGCGCGCACCGACCCGATGCTGCTCTTCTTCACCAGCGGGACCGTGAGCTACCCGAAGATGGTCCTGCACCCCATGTCCTACGGCCTGGGGCACGTCTCCACGGCCCGCTTCTGGCACGACCTGCGCCCTGGGGACCGGCACTGGACCGTGACCGACACTGGCTGGGCAAAGGCGGCATGGGGCAGCCTCTTCGGGCAGTGGCACGAGCGCGCGACCGTCGTGCAGGTGGCCCTCGGCAAGCCCGAGGCGGACACGATCCTCTCGATCATCGAGCGGGCCGAGATCACATCCTTCTGCGCGCCGCCGACGCTCTATCGCCTGCTCGTGCAGGCTGACCTGGGTGCGCACGACCTGTCGGGCCTGCGCCACTGCACGAGCGCCGGCGAACCGCTCAACCCGGAGGTGATCCGGGCATGGAAGCACGGCACGGGCGGCCTCACGATCTACGACGGCTACGGCCAGTCGGAAACCACCTGCCTCGTGGCGAACTACCGGGCCGTGCCGGTACGCGCCGGCGCGATGGGCAAGCCTGTGCCGGGCTATGCGGTCGCGGTGCTCGACGACAGCGGCGAGCCAACTGCCGACGACACGGTCGGGAACATCGCGGTGCGCTACGGGGAGGGGAGGCCGACCGGCCTGTTCGACGAGTACTACCGCGACCCGGAGGCGAACGCGAAGTCGTTCCGCGACGGCTGGTACTACACGGGGGACAAGGCTTGGCGCGACGCCGACGGGTACTTGTGGTTCGAGGGCCGCGACGACGACGTGATCACCTCCGCGGCGTACCGGATCGGACCCTTCGAGGTCGAGTCGGCGCTGATCGAGCACCCGGCAGTGGCCGAGGCGGCCGTGGTGGGCAAGGACGATCCCGAGCGGACGCAGATCGTGACGGCGTTCTGCGTGCTCGCCGCCGGGTCCGAGCCCGGCGATGCGCTGGCGAAGGGGCTTCAGGATCACGTCAAGCGCCTGACAGCTCCCTACAAGTACCCGCGCGAGATCCACTTCGTCGACGAGCTGCCGAAGACAGTCAGCGGCAAGATCCGGCGCAGCCAGCTGCGCGATCAGCTGCGGGCCGGCCGGCACGGCTGACGTTGGCGATCGCGTTCGAGCCTGATCGTGAGGTGCGCGCGCTGGCCGAGCGGGTGCACGGCTTCATCCACGACGAGGTCATCCCGCTCAAGGCGCAGGCCGCGAACGGGCCGACGGGGGTGCTACGGGCGACGCTACAGGAGAAGGCGCGCGCCGCCGGGTTGTTCGTACCGCACGTCGGGAGGGACTGGGGCGGCCACGGACTTGACCTGCGCGGGCAGACCGTCGTGTTCGAGGAGGCGGGCTACAGCCTGCTCGGGCCGCTGGCGCTCAACTGCGCAGCGCCCGACGAGGGCAACATGCTGCTGCACGAAGTCGTTGCTACGCCGGAGCAGAAGCAGCGCTTTCTGGGCCCCCTCGCGCGTGGCGAAGTGCGCTCCTGCTTTGCAATGTCCGAGCCGGCGCCCGGCGCCGGCTCGGACCCGCGGATGCTGCGCGCCATCGCCGGCCGGGCCAGCGGCGGCTGGATCCTCCACGGCGAGAAGTGGTACATCACCGGCGCCGAGGGCGCCGGGTTTGCGATCGTAATGGCGCGCACGGCCGACCGCATCGACCGCGACCGCGGCGCGACGATGTTCCTCGTCGACATGGACGAGCCCGGCATCCGCGTGGAGCGCCACATCGGGAGCCTCGACAGCGGCTTCATCGGCGGGCACTGCAAGGTCGTGCTCGAGGAGCTGTTCGTGCCCGACGAGCGGGTGCTCGGCGAAGTCGACCGCGGCTACCACTATGCGCAGGTGCGGCTGGGCCCGGCGCGCCTGACGCACTGCATGCGCTGGCTCGGCGTCGCGCGACGGGCGCAGGACGTCGCGGTCGCACGCGCGACAGAGCGCGAGGCCTTCGGAAGCCGCCTCGCGGAGCTTGGGATGGTGCAGCAGCTCATCGCCGACTCCGAAATCGACATCGCCGCCTCGCGCGCCCTGATCGCCAGGGCGGCGTGGGACCTCGACGTCTCCGGGCGCACCCCGGAGACGACCGCCATCGCGAAGGTCTTCGTCGCCGAGGCGGTCAACCGCGTGGTCGACCGCGCGGTGCAGCTATGCGGGTCGCTCGGCGTCTCCGAGGACCTGCCGCTGGCGCAATTCCTACGCGACGTGCGACCGTTTCGCATCTACGACGGTCCATCGGAGGTGCACCGATGGTCGCTCGCGCGCCGCCGCGCTAAGGCGAGCAGCGGGGAGGCGCTGCCGGGATGGCGATAGCCGCTCGCGACGAGCTCGTCGACCCGCACCGGCTCGCGGGCTGGCTGCGAGCACATGCGCCGCAGCTCGCGGGCCCGTTCAGCCTGCGCCGCATCGGCGCCGGCCAATCGTGCCTCACCTACCTGCTCGAGGGTGAGGAATGGTCGGCCGTGCTGCGGAGGCCGCCGCGCGGTGAGCTGCCCGCCGGCGCCTTCGACGTCCTGCGCGAGTACCGCATCATGCGGGCCCTGCGATCAGGCGGCGCCCGAGTTCCGGTGCCGGAGACCTACGGCGCCTGCGACGACCCGGGGGTGATCGGCGCGCCGTTCTGCGTGATGGAGCATGTTCGCGGCGCGGTCGTGCGCGACACGCTGCCCGCGGGGACGACGGACGCTCGCCTCCGCGAGCTCGGCAGGTCGATGATCGAGACGCTGGCCGCGATTCACGAGACCCCCGTCGCCGAGGTCGGCCTCGGCGAGCTCGGCCGGCCCGAGGGCTTTCTCGAGCGCCAGCTCCGGAGAATGCAGATGCAATGGGAGCGCATCCGCGCGCGCAAGGTGCCCGAGCTCGACGAGCTCGGCCGATGGCTCGCCGATCACCTCCCGAGCCATGGCGCCAGCTCGCTCGTGCACGGCGACTACAAGCTCGACAATCTGATCGTGGGCCTCCCCGCCTCTGGCGAGGTGTGCGCCGTCATCGACTGGGAGCTCTCAACGCGCGCTGATCCGCTCATCGATCTGGGGTGGTGGCTGTACTTCTGGCTTGATCCGGGAGAGGAGCCGTTCGCCATCCCGGTCGCCTCCATCACCGACGCGCCTGCCCTGCCGCGCCGGGCGGAGCTCATCGAGCGCTACGCGGCCACGACGGGCCGCGCGGTGGACGGCATCTCGTGGTATGTCGGCTTCGGCGGCTGGAAGATCACGATCATCATGGAGACCTCCTATCAACGCTTCCTGGCTGGCATCGCGGACCACCCCACCTTCGCCGCGCTGGACGAAGGCGTGCCGATGATGGCCCAGCGGGCGCTGGCGCTCGCCCGGGAGAGGGCCTGAGCCGTGTGGCAGGTCTCCCGAGTGGGCTCGGTGGCGGTCGCGCGATTCAGCCGGCCGCCGATGAACTACTTCACGGACGAAGACGTCGAAGATCTCGACAAGCTGTTCGACGGTTGGGCCGCTCCGGGCGTGCGCGCTGTAGTCCTCGCTGGTGGCTCGCCGGGCAAGTTCATCACCCACTTCGACGCGGACGCGATCCTGCTCAAGCAAACGGAGCCGGAGGGGGCCGGTCGAGGCGCCGCGCCGGAGCCGGCGCGTGCATGCGCTCACCAGGCGGCTCAACGAGCTGCCCAAGCCGGTGATCGCCGCACTCAACGGGGATGCGATGGGATGGGGATGCGAACTCTCGCTCGCCGCCGACATCCGTATCGGCGAGCGCGGCAACTACCGCTACGGCCTGTGCGAGGTGCGCCTGGGCATCGTTCCTGGCGGGGGTGGCCTGACCCGGCTCGCGCGGCTCGTCGGCCCTGGCCGCGCCCTTCATCTGGGCATGCTGGCCAAGCTCACGACGCCGGAGGAAGCGTTCCGGTACGGGCTTGTCGAGGAGCTCGCCGACGACGCGGTCGAGGCCGCAATCGACCTGGCGACGAAGCTCGCGGACCTGCCGCCCACCGCAGTCGCGATGGCAAAGCGGATCGTCTACCAACGCGCCGGCCTGCCGCTGTCGGTCGCCCTCGACCTGGAGCTCGAGAGCGCCTATCGCGCGAAGCAGTCGCCGGAAGCTGCCGACGCCCTGCGCTCGTATCTCGCCGTGCCGCACGACGAGCGCCGGACGTGGCTCGAGCGATGAGCCCTTCGCTCAGATGCGCACGATCGACTTGCCGACGTTCTCGCCCGCGAGCATCGCGATGAAGCCGCGCGGCGCTCCGTCGAGACCCTCGACGATTGTCTCCGGGTAGACGATCCTCCCCTCGGCGAGCCACCGGCGCATGTCCTCGCGGAAATCGTACATGCGGTGGGAGTACATGCGTGCCAGGAAACCGCGCAGCGTCAGTCCTTTGGCGACCGCGTTGAACAGGTTCGACGGTCCGGGCACTGGTTCGGTCGCGCTGTACGAGGCGATCGCCCCGCAGAGCGCCACGCGCCCCTTCGGCCGGAGCGAGTCCAGGGCCGCCTGGAGGTGGTCCCCGCCGACGTTGTCCAGGTACACGTCGATTCCCTCCGGCGCCGCCGCCCGGAGCAGGGCGCCCACCTTCCCGTCGCGGTAGCAGAACGCCGCATCGGCGCCGAGCTCGCCGGTCAGGTAGGCCACCTTCGCGGCCGAGCCGGCGCTGGCGATTACCGAGTGACCGGTCAGCTTTGCGATCTGGACCGCAAGGCTCCCGACGGCGCCGGCGCCGGCGGACACGAACACGACATCGCCCTCGCGCAGCTCGGCGACGTCGAACAGACCGACGTACGACGTCAGGGCGGTCCAGCCGAGTGGACCCAGATAGGCGTGCTCGGGCGTGGTGTCGTCGACCTCGATGCGCTCGGGTGGGCGTCGCCCAGCCGTGTCGACGACGGTGTACTCCCGCCAGCCAAAGGGATGCAAGACCGAATCGCCGGCACGGAAGCCGTCGGCACGCGATTCGACCACCTGACCGACGGCCCAGCCGTCGAGGGCCTTGCCGAGCTCGAACGCGGGCAGGTAGCCCGAGCTGCCCTCCTGCATGCGGACCCGCTGCGCCGGGTCGAGCGACATCCACGTGTTACGCACGAGCAGTTCGCCGTCACGGGGCGGGCTGACGCTCACCTCCACGACCGCGAAGTCGCTCTCGGCCGGCGGCCCGGCGGGCCGCGAAACGAGATGTACCTCGCGGCTCTTCACGAACGCCCCAGGTTTGACACCACGGCTCGGATCGATAGTCTACCAACCGTCTGGTTGAGAAATGAAGCAGCAGGCCATCGATCCCCGCCACGACCTCGTCCACACCCCCGACCCTGGGCGGGAACGCTGGCGCGAGAGCTACTACTTCTCGTTCTATGACTTCCGGCTCGGGCTCGGCGGCTACTCCAGCATCGGATACCGGCCGTCGAAGGGCTACTCCGGTTCGGTCAACCTGCTCTGGGGACCCGACCGCGCCACCCTCGTCGCGTCAGAGCGCGGGTCGCGGACGGCGCACGACGACGATCACGAGGTTGCCGGGATGACGTACCGAGCGCACGAGCCGTTCGGGAACTGGTCGTGGGGGTTCGCCGGCCAGCTCAACGACGGCGGCTCGGCCGTCGACTGCGACCTGGAGGCAATCAAGGGCGCCACCGAGTCGGAGCGCCCCTCGGTCGCGGTCGACTACGACCTCGTCTTCGCGCCGGACCAGCCCCTCTACATGTACGCGGAGAATCCGGAGTGGGACGGGCTGTTCGACGGCCACCTCGACGAGGTCGGCCGCGTGACCGGAAGCGTGCGGATCGATGGCGAGACGTACGAGATCGACGGCCGGGGAAGCAAGGACCACTCCTGGGGCGTGCGTGACTGGGCCAGGCCGAAGGGCTGGCGTTGGATCGACATCCTGTTCGAGGAGGGTCCCGAGGTGACGCTCTGGCGCGCCACATTCGACGGCGCGCGCTGGCTTCAGGACGGCGCCATCTACGCGGACGGGGCGGCCGACCCGGTCACCTCCTTCGAAGAGGCGATCGGGTACGCGTCGCGCCCGCCGGCGGATCGCCCGGCCACATGGGACTTCTCAATCGGATCCGAACATCATGACTTGCGCGGACATGCGGAGATCCTTCGCTGCGTGCCGCTCCGCTTCCCGATCCGCGACGCGGAGGGCAACCAGGCGATCATGTGGAACGACAGGACGAACTTCCGCTGCGAGCTCGCGGACGGTCGTGTTGGGATTGGAAGCGCTGAGTTCCAGATCCGCGTATGACGATCCTTGAGCGGTTCCGGCTCGACGGGAAGGTGGCGATCGTGACCGGGGCGTCGTCGGGCCTCGGCGTCGCGTTCGCCATCGCCCTTGCGGAGGCCGGCGCGCACGTGTCGATCGGGGCGCGCCGGGCCGAGCTGCTCGAGGCGACGCGGGAGCGGATCGACGCCGCCGGCAGGCGGGGGCTCGCGACCCGACTCGACGTAACGTCGCCCGAGGAGTGCGATGCGCTCGTGCGGGCGACGATTAAGGAGTTCGGGCAGGTGGACGTGCTCGTCAACAACGCTGGAATCGCCACAGCGGTGCCGGCGCTCCGCGAGGAGCCCGACGACTTCCGCCGCGTGATCGACGTCAACCTCAACGGCGCCTACTGGATGGCCCAGGCCTCGGCGCGGGTCATGACCCCCGGCAGCTCGGTGATCAACATCGCGAGCATCGTCGGGCTCACCTCCCTCGGCCTCCCGCATGCGGCGTACTCATCGAGCAAGGCGGGTCTGATCGGTCTTACTCGGGACCTCGCTCAGCAGTGGACCGGCCGGCGCGGGATTCGCGTGAATGCGGTGGCCCCGGGTCTGATCGCCACCGACATGACGGGTGGGTACCTCGAGCAGAACCTGGAACGCCAGCTCCCGCGAATCCTCACGGGGCGGACGGGCGGTCCCGAAGAGGTGGCGGGCGCGGTGGTGTTCCTTGCGAGCGAGGCGGCGAGCTATATCACCGGCCAGACGCTGGCGGTCGACGGGGGAGCGACGGTGTGGTGACCCGCGAGGGAGCTCCCGTCCCGTCGCCGGCGTTCGCGCTTGCCCGGCCCTCTGCGGCGCGTGGTGCCGAGCTGAGCGCATGGGACGACTATCCGGTCCACCAGTCCGCTGCGCCGCTCGCCACGATCGCGCCCGCGCTGCCGGGCTGGGCGGAGCGCTTCTATTTCAACCTGCTGAAGCCGTCAGGTGAGATCGTGGCGATCGTCGGCGGGGGCGTCTATCCGGCACGCGGGATCGCCGAGTGCTACTTCTGCCGGCTCGACGGGGACCGGCAGATCAACGTACGCGGCTGGAGCGAGCTGCCGGGACGGGGGGCGGCGCTGACCTCGGGTCCGTTCTCGCTGCGCTGCGACTCGCCGCTCCATGACTGGAGCGTGGAGGTCGACGCAGACGATGCCCGCTTCGAGGGCCGCTTCCTCGGCACGCACCCCGCCTATCTGTACTCCGCGGTCGACGTGCCGGCGTCTGAGCCGGGGGGCGAGTTCGACCTGTACCGCCACTTCGTCGCGGTCGGGCAGTGGCAGCTCGCGACGTTCGACGGTGAGGGGAGGGACAACCTCTTTACCGGTGTCCGCGATCGCACCTGGGGCGTGCGGACGCGGCGGATACGCCTGCATAACTGGTACGTCTTCGCCTTCGGCGATCGCTGTCTCACGCTGATCCACCAAGAGCTGGCGGACGGCTCGGTCTTCTTCAGCGAGGCCGGGGTCGTATCCGCCGACGGCGGCGTCGAGCGCCTCATCGTGGAGCAGCACCACCTGCTCTATGACCCGCAGACCCGAGAGGTGATCGAAGGCGCGTTCGACCTGGCAGGCGAGCGCGGATCGCTCCGACTGGAGTACGAGCGCGTCGGGCGGGCCATGCGGCTCGCCGGGGCAGGCTACGACGAGCGCCAAGGCGCGCGGGACACCAGCACCGGAACACAGCGTGACGAATACGACCTCGGCGATCCGGAGGTTGCGCGGAAGACCGGACGAGGCACCATGGACGCGGGAGCGCGTGCCCGCGTGACCGGGGCATGGAGCGCAGAAGGCACCGGCGTGGTTGAGACCGCCGTCGCCCGCGACCATGCGAAGTACGGTCGCCAGATCAGGTGAGAGCGGACCGGGGACGGCAGTGTTCAATCCGCTGACACCCGCCGAGGTTGTGCTCGCGATCGGTCAGGCGGCACGCGGCGCGGCACGCGGCGAGGGCGGCACGGACGAGTACGCACGAGGTCAGCTGCTGTCGGCGTACAGCGTCTCACGGCACCTCTCGGTGGAGCTGGAGTCGTACGCCCCGGAGCTACACGCGTGCGCGAGCGACCTGGCGCGCTGGTCGCGTACGGCAGGCGAGGGCGACCGCCTTGACGACGTCGTGGCGCGGCTCGAGCGGACAGCTGGTGCCGCCGATCTCGGCGATGCGACCTGCGCGCTGCTCGAGCGCCTGCGCGGAAGCTCTTCCGATGCGGCCGCCGACCTAATGAGGCGCATCCACGCGCGCCTGCGTCAGCTCGCAGAGCGCGAGGTCGAGATGCTTGCCGAGGTGATCGAGGGGCCTACGTGAGCCCTGCCGTGCCGTCGAGCGCACCGGTCGCGGACGTGCTCGCCGCGCGCCGCCAGCTGCTCACCTCGATCCTGCGCGACGAGGAGGAGCTCCGGGCGGACGAGGAGGTCGTGGAGGTCCGCCAGCTTGAGGGCGGCTGGTCGCGTTGGTCACACATTGCGGTCGCGAAGTCGCATGCGGGCGAGCGGCGCTACGTGGTGCGCGTGAAGGCGCCTTTCGGGCTCTTCGACACGGACTTGGCGCTCGAGTACGACGTCTTCCGCGGACTCGAGGGTATCGGCATCCCGACGCCGCGGGCCTTCGGGCTCCACGAGTCGCCCGAGAACCCCTTCGGAGGCGAGTTCTTCGTGATGGAACACCTGCCGGGGCATGCGCCCAATCTCTGGCGGGCGAAGGACCACGCCGCCCTTCGCGAGGATTGGGAGGGCTCGAGCGGCATCGCGACCGACCTCGTGACATACCTCGCCCGCATCCACGCGGTCGGGCCCGATCGTGCGCCGGCGAGCCTGCCACGGGTCGACTATCCGGGTCAGCTCAGCCGCTGGAGGCGCGTCTACCAGGAGTACCACCTGGTTCGCGATCCGATCGTCGAGGAGGCCTTCGCTTGGCTGGCCGGCCGCACGCCGGCGGATGCCCCCGTCGGCATCGTGCACGGCGACTGGCGTGTCGGCAACACGCTGATAGAGGCGGGTCACGTGACTGCGATCCTCGACTGGGAGTTGGCGTACGTGGGGGACGTCCGCTTCGACGTCGGCTACTTCGCGTTGGAGTACACGGCCGGCCGCCATCTCCGGCCGAAGACGGCGCTCATGGGCGGCGCCATGGAGCATGAGTGGTTCTTTGGCCAGTACGAGCAGCTGACCGGCAGTTCACTCAACCGGGAAGTGGTCCGTAGCTACTCCGTGCTGGGCCTCGCCGCGCTCATCACCATGGCCTACGTAGGCGTGCGCCAGTATGCGGAGGGCCGGACCCGGGATGTCCGGCGGGTCTGGGCCCGATACGGCACACCGGGGATGCGCGAGGAGCTCACGCGGCTGATGGACTGGTGAGGCCGGGGGTGTAGTGGCTTCTTGAGTATCAAACAAGCGGTCGATAGAATGACCATCGTGGGCAGAGGACCGCATCTGGCTCCTGATGGTACGGGGGCCAACGCGCGCCCCACCCCCCGCCATAATCGCGAGGCCGAGATCCTCGCTGCGGCGATCGAGGTCTTTGCACGACGGGGCTATGCCGCGGCGGCCATGCAGGCGGTGGCTGATCGCGCGGGTGTGCGCAAGGGCAGCCTGTACCACTACATCGACTCCAAGGAGGACCTGCTCTTCCGGATCTGTGAGGGTGTCCACCGCGACGTCCTGCGTGTGATGGAGGACGCAACTGCCGCCGACAAGCCCCCACTGGAGCGGCTGCATCGGTTCTCGGGCGGCCTCGTGGGGCTCTGTCTCGACAACGCGCGCAGGGTGCGCCTCTACCTTCGGGACTGGCGCCAGCTAGAGGGCGACCGACGGGCGCAAATCCTCGGACACCGCGAGACCTACCGTCGTTTCGTCACCGACCTGCTCCGGGAGGCTCAGGACCGGGGTGAGGTCCGCGCGGACACCGATATCCCGGCCCTGACGCTGTTCTTGTTCAGCGCCTTCGAGGGCGTGTCGGACTTACTTGAGGGACGGGAAGACGACGCAAATGCGCTCGCCCGGAACTACGCGGATCTCGCGGTCGCGACGGCGCTCGGAACAACGCTACGTGATCTCGCTTCCACGACCTGACCGGCCCGTAGGATTGCACCGTGGCTTCGGCAGCTACGCGGCTCGGCGGCCTCATCCGGCGACAGCGCGAGATGAACGAACTCACATTACGTGAGCTGGCCGACCGGGCGGGTATTTCCAACCCCTACCTGTCGCAGATCGAGCGGGGACTGCGCGAGCCCTCTGAGCGAGTAGTCACAGCGCTCGCACGGAGCCTCGGCCTGCCCGTGGACGAGGTGCTAAGGGAGGCAGGCTTCGGAGACGACGCGGAGCCTCCTTCGACTTCCGTGGAGGAAGCGATCCGCGCCGATCCCCGATTGACGCAGCGCCAACGGCGAGCGCTGCTCGACGTGTACCAGGCCTTAGTCGGCGGCCAGAGTCGCTAGACGCGCGCGAGCTTGCGCGCGGCCAAGAATGCGTTCTCGTAAGCCTTCTCCTGTACGGCGATTCCCTGCGAGACGGCCCGCTCCGCCGTCGTGAGGTACGCGTCGGCGACCTTCTCGACGCCCTCGATCATCCGCCCCGGGAGAGCCTTGCCGGTCGAGTTCCCGCCGGCCTTCGTGCTCGAGCTCATGTGACTGGCTCCTATCGTGCGTTTCAAACGCACGGTTGCTTGCTTGCTTGCTGTTCATATACTCTGAGCAAGCAGATTGTTACTCGACGCGGCGTGACGCGGCCGGGTAGGCTGGCCCCGCCGTTCTCTCCGCCAAACGTCAAGGGGAATAGAGGAGGAGCCGGTGTCGGAAAGCGTCTACCGAGTTACTGAGGTCATCGGGGTCAGCGACGAATCGTGGGAGGCTGCCGCCCGAACGGCTGTGGAGACGGCGGCACGGACGGTTCGGGATCTGCGCGTCGCCGAGGTCCTTCGGCAGGACGTCACGATCGAGGATGGACGCGTAAGCGGCTATCGCGTGCGTCTGGGGATTTCGTTCAAGTACGAAACCGGTGACTGATCTCGGTCGCTGACGGGGGCCGTACGGGCTCCGCGCCGAGCCGTGAGCTCGCCGCGACCGCGGCGTGTGGCACGCTTCGCCGAGATGTCGGAGCCGCTCCCTTTCGATCCGATTGCGGAGGCGCGGCGCCAGTGGGACGCGCACTGGGGCCACGCCGCGACGCCCGCGATGAGTGCGGTGACGTCGATCATGCGGGTCCATCAGATTCTGATGGCGCGCCTCAACCGCCTGCTGGAGCCGTTCCGGCTGACGTTTCCGCGCTACGAGGCGCTAATGCTCCCTTGCTACAGCCGGCGCGGCTCGCTGCCCTTGGGGAAGATGGGGGACCGCCTCCAGGTCCATAGGACCGGCGTCACGAACACAATCGACGGCTTGGAGCGACTAGGCTATGTCGAGCGCGCACCGCACCCCCGGGACCGGCGCACGACTCTGGCGGCAATCACCGCTCGAGGCCGGTCGGTCGCGGATCAGGCGACACGGGCGCTCAACGAGGCGCGCTTCGGGACCGCACCGCTCGATGACGGAGAGCTGGCGACACTGTCGGACACCCTTCGCCGAGTCGGGATCGACGCCAGCGACTTCGCCGAGCCGGTCAGCGCATCGCCCGCGCAATGACTACGCGCTGGATCTCGTTGGTGCCCTCGTAGATCTGCGTGACCTTGGCGTCGCGCATCATGCGCTCGACGGGGTACTCGCTGACCTAGCTCCGCTTGGTCGTCGAAACCTTCATGGATGAGTCATGTTTTCAGGCCGCTATCGCGGCCTGCTTGATGCGCTGCTCGAGCGCGCGTTCGAACTCCCGCCATGGCTTGCCGAGCGCGGTGTC
>JBOGXS010000042.1:0-10504 GCA_050693815.1 Thermoleophilaceae bacterium
GCCCGCACGGCGACCCGCCCCCGGTGGCGCCCGCCCGCGTGCGCGTGACCCGGCGCGGGCCGCGCGTGCCGCAGCGCTAGGCGGTCTTTGCCGGAGGGACGTCCGGTAGGGTCCCCGCCGTGAACGCCTTCCACGTCTGCGGCGTCCTGTTCGCGATCTGGGCCCTGGTCGTCTCGTTCCTCGGGATCACGCGCGAGAACTTCCCCGGGTCGGTCGGTCAGGCCCGCGCGGTGGGCGCCGTCTCGATCGTGCTGTGCGTGGCGGCGATCGGCACCGCGATCTACACTTCGGCCAGCGAGGAGGAAGAGGGCGGGCAGGAGGGCGAGGAACAGGCCCTCGCGACGCCGTGACCCCGATCGACGACGGCCATGCGGTCCACTATTCGGCCGTGGAGAGGGGCACCCCCGTGTACGGCTCGGACGAGCAACAGGCGGGAACGGTCGTCGAGGTGCTCGACAACTACCGCGAGCACATCATGGATGGCGTCGTCTTCGAGACGGCCGACGGCGTGCGGCGCTTCGTCGACGCTCCGGAGGTGGCGCGCACGGCGGAGCGCGGGGTCACGCTGACGATCAGCGCGGCGGAGGCGGGCCAGCTGCCGCCCCCCGAGCCGCGGCCCGGACCGGGCGGAGCAGCGAAGAGGCTGTTCGGCGGCCTCCGCCGGCGCTAAGGGTGCTTACGGCTACCTCGGCTCCAGCGTCTCGATCATCTGCCGGCACCCATCCTCGAGCTCCTCGCGCTCGTCGGGCACCGACTGGCAGTTGAGGAAGTACTCGGTGCGCCCGTCCAGCACCACGATGATCGTGCTGCGTCCGTTCTCCGGCGTCTCGAGCCGGTCGAGCTCGTACCGGAACGCGGTGAGGTCGCCGACCTCGATCCGCTCACCCGTGACGTCCAGGCCGCTCAGGCGGCTCAGCACCGCGTCGAACTCGCGCCGCGCCTGGTGGGCGTTCTCCTCGGTCACCGCCTGGCGCAGCCGGTAGCGTTGGATGAAGATGCCGCTGTCCTCGGAGAGCCCCAGGGCGAGCGTGTCCTCGGCCTGTCCGGCGGTCTCGGACAGCTCCACGTCCTCGGTCCGCTCGAGCTCCGCCGGGTACTCGAAGGTGATCGCGTAGCCCTCCTCGTCGAAGCGCTCGGTCTCGTCGTCCGAGGAGCCGCAGCCGGCCACCAGGAGCGCCACCAGCGCGGCGAGCACTGCATTCGGCACAATCCGGGGAAGAGAGAAGAAGCCCAGCACGACGAGGAGAGACTATGGCCGATGAGCAGACGCAGCGGGAGGACGGTGGTGGCTTGGCCACGGCACAGGACACCCTGAGCGTGACCGACAACCGCACCGGCGACACCTACGAGGTCGAGATCGCCGACGGCACGGTCAAGGCGATGGACTTCCGCCAGATCAAGGTCTCCGAGGACGACTTCGGCCTCATGACCTACGACCCGGCCTTCACGAACACCGCCTCGTGCCGCAGCTCCGTGTGCTTCATCGACGGCGACGCGGGAGTGCTCGAGTACCGCGGCTATTCGATCGAGCTGCTCTGCGAGCGGTCGAGCTACCTCGAGGTGGCCTACCTGCTGATCTACGGCGAGCTGCCCACCCAGGACCAGCTGGACGAGTGGATCTTCGAGATCACCCACCACACCTTCGTCCACGAGAACATCAAGAAGTTCGTGGAGGGCTTCCGCTACGACGCCCACCCGATGGGCATGCTCCTCGCCACGGTCGGCGCGCTCTCCACCTTCTACCCGGACGCGAAGAACATCGACGACGAGAACGAGCGCCACATGGCGGCCGTGCGGATGATCGCCAAGGTGCCCACGCTCGCCGCCTTCGCCTACCGGCACAACCTCGGCCTGCCCTACGTCTATCCCGACAACGACCTCAGCTACCCGGGCAACTTCCTCTCGATGATGTTCAAGATGACCGAGGTCAAGTACGAGCCCGACGAGCGGCTCGAGAAGGCGCTCGACGTGCTCTGGATCCTGCACGCCGACCACGAGCAGAACTGCTCGACCAACGCGGTTCGCGGCGTCGGCTCGTCGCAGGTGGACCCCTACTCGGCCGTCGCCGCCGGCGTGGCCGCCCTGTACGGGCCGCTGCACGGCGGCGCCAACGAGCAGGTGCTGCGGATGCTCGAGCGGATCGAGACCGTCGACAACATCCCGGACTTCCTCGAGGGCGTGAAGAAACGCGATGAGATGCTGATGGGCTTCGGCCACCGGGTCTACAAGAACTACGACCCGCGGGCGCGGATCATCAAGGAGCATGTGGACCAGGTCTTCGAGGTCACGGGGCGCAACCCGAAGCTCGACATCGCGGTCGAGCTCGAGAAGCGCGCCCTCGACGACGACTTCTTCGTCGAGCGCAAGCTCTACCCGAACGTCGACTTCTACTCGGGCCTGATCTACGAGGCGCTCAACCTGCCGCCGGACATGTTCACGGTGATGTTCGCGATCCCGCGCACGTCGGGCTGGATCGCCCAGTGGCGCGAGATGCAGGAGGACGACGAGACGAAGATCGCGCGCCCGCGCCAGGTCTATACGGGGGAGCGCGAGCGCGACTACGTGCCGATCGGGGAGCGCGAGCGGCTCACCGACAAGCCGACGGCCGAGACCAACCTGATCGATCCGGCCAAGGGGTAGCCGATCCGCGCGCACTCGGCCGAGCCGAGTGCTTGCGGCCAAGCCGATCCGCTTAACGGGCCTCGGCAGCCAGCGCAGTCTGGTCCTCGAGACCCGTGACCGGGCCGGCCGCGCCGCCGGTGCGCTTCCGCTCGCGGATCTCGAGCCGGCGCGAGACGCGCGAGAGGGAGAAGTTGACGATCACGAACAGCACGCCGACGAAGATGAACACCTGAAGCAGCGGCGCCTCCACGTCCACCCCGGTGAAGGCTCCGAAGCCGCTCGTCAGGGTACGGCCGTTGCTCATCACCTCCTGGATCGCGATGATGCTGACCAGCGTGGTGTCCTTGTTGAGCGTGATCAGCTGCGACACCGTCGCCGGCACCATCCGCCTGAGCCCCTGGGGCAGGATCACGTAGCGCAGCCGTTGCGGGTAGGTGAGCCCGACGGCCGCAGCTGCCTCGCCCTGGCCGCGGTCGAGCGAGAGGATGCCCGCCCGCATGATCTCGGCGATCACGGCCGAGTTGTAGAGCACGAGCGCCAGCAGGGCGGCGAACACCCGTCCCGACTGGAGCGCCTCGGGGAAGAAGCCCGGCGCCAGGTCCTCGTACGTCCGGGCCCACGACGGCGGCGTGGCGAGGAAGAGGTAGAGGATGATGAAGATCAACGGCAGGTTGCGCCAGACGTCCACCCACACGCCGCCGGCCACGCTCAGCGGCCGGAGAGTCGAGAGGCGCGCCAGCGCCAGCAGCAGCCCGAAGATCAGCGAGAAGACGATCGCGATGACCGCGATCTCGAGGTTGATCAGGAAGCCCTCGAGCAGGTAGCGCAGGTTGTTTCCCGTGGTCACCCACTCCCAGTTCTGAGGGTCGAACAGGTAGCCCATGGTCAGCGGTGGATCGCGTAGCGCGTCTCGAGCCGGCGCACGGCGAACGTCGCCATCAGGGTCAGGATCAGGTAGCCGACGGCGGCCCAGAAGAACGCCTCATGGGTCGCGAAGGTGCGCGAGTTGACCAGCCGGGCTTGGTGGAGCAGATCGGGCAGCGCGAGCAGCGAGACCCCGATGATCGCCGAGTTCTTGATCATCGCGATCGTGAGGCTGCCCAGGTGCGGGATGACCGTTCGGAAGGCCTGCGGCAGGATGATGTAGCGCAGCGTGCGCCGGTAGTCGAGCCCCAGCGACAGCGATGCGTCGATCTGGCCCTTGCCCACCGCGAACACGCCCGAGCGCAGCGCCTCGGCCACGTAGGCCGCCGTGTACAGACCGAGGCTGGCGACGCCGGCCACCCAGGCGTTGATCGGCAGGCCGGCTCGCCGCAGCCCCGCGAACGAGATGAACAGCAGCACGAGCAGCGGCGTGTTGCGGAACACCTCCACGAACAGCGCGCCGATCCAGTTGAGCGGCTTGACCGGCGCGACGCGCAGTGCCGCCACGAGGGTGCCGACGCTCATCGCGATCGCGAACGAGATCGCGACCAGCCGCACCGTCACCCAGAAGCCGCCGCTGAACTCCGGGAAGTGCTCGGTGAGCACCTCCCAGAGCTCAGCCAACGGACTCTCCTCCTTGCATCAGTCGCCCAGCTCGAGCGCCCGCTCGAGCGTCATCTCCGGGGGCGGCTGGTCCTGGTCGACGTACTGGCCGACCCACTCCCGGTAGATCTCCTCCCAGCGGCCGTCCGCCTGCGCCGCCTCGAGCGTGTCGCTGACGAACCGCTGGAACTCGGTGTCGCCCTCCTTGATCCCCGCGCCGTAAGGCTCGATGGTGAGCTCGTCGCCCACCAGCTTGAGCGTGTCGTCCTGGATGATCATGCCGGTCAGGATCACGTCGTCGGTGGAGATCGCGTCCACGGCGCCGTTCTGGAGCAGCTCCAGGCACTCGGAGTAGAGGTCCACGAGCCGCAGCTCGGCGTCCGGGGCCTGCTCGCGCAGGGTCTCCTCGTAGGTCGAGCCGAGCGCCGTGCAGACGCTGTTGCCGGCCAGGTCCTCGACGCCCTGGATGTCGGAGTCGCCCGGCACCAGGATTCGCCCGCGGGCGACGTAGTACGGCTCGGAGAACTCGATCTCCTGGTCGCGCTCCTGGTTGATCGTCATCGTCGAGAGGATCAGGTCCACCGTGCCCCGCTGGAGGAAGGGGATCCGGTTGTCCGAGATCGCCTCCACGAACTTGGGCTCCACCCCGAGCTCCTCGGCGATGATGCGGCCCATGTCGACGTCGAAGCCCTCGACATCGCCCGTCTGCGGGTTCTCGAAGCCGAACGGCGGGACGTCGAACTTCACGCCGATCGTGATCTCGCCGCGCTCCTGGATCTTGCCCATGGTTGTGTCGGCGGGGAACTGCCTGGCCTCCCCGGCCTGATCGCCGTCTCCGCCTCCCCCGTCGCCCTCGTCCTCGTCGTCGCCGCAGGCGGCCACGGCGAGCGCCGCGACGGCCAGCGCGAGCGCCAGCAGGGTGCGCCACAGCTTCGTCCTGGTCATCCGGAAGTACCTCCTTAGCCGCAAGCACCCGGCTCGGCCGGGTGCGCGCGGATCGCTTAATGGTGGATGATCTTGTCCACGAATTCCTTCGCCCTCGGGCTCCGGGCGGCCGAAAAGAACTCGTCCGGCGGGCCCTCCTCCACGATCTCGCCCTCGTCGATGAAGACGATCCGGTCGCACACCTCGCGCGCGAAGCCCATCTCGTGGGTGACCACGATCATGGTCATGCCGCCGCGCGCGAGGTCGCGCATGACGTCGAGCACCTCCCGGATCATCTCCGGGTCGAGCGCCGACGTCGGCTCGTCGAAGAGCATCAGCTTGGGGTCCATGGCCAGGGCGCGGGCGATTGCCACGCGCTGCTGCTGGCCGCCGGACAGGTCGGCCGGGTAGTCGTCGGCCTTCTCAGGGATGCCCACCCGCTCGAGCAGCTCCCGGGCGCGGCTCCGCGCCCGCTCGCGCTCCATCCCCTTGGCCTTGACGGGGCCGAGCACCACGTTGTCCAGCACGGTCATGTGCGGGAACAGGTTGAACTGCTGGAAGACCATGCCGATCTCCGCGCGCAGGCGGCTGAGGGCCTTGCCCGAGTAGTCCACCGCGTTGCCCTCGAAGCGCACCTCGCCGGAGTCGATCGGCTCGAGGCCGTTGATGCAGCGCAGCATCGTCGACTTGCCGGACCCCGAGGGACCGGCGATCACCGTGGCCGAGCCCCGCTCGACCGTCAGGTCCACGCCGTCGAGGACGAGGTTGTCCCCGAAGCTCTTCTTAACCCGGTCGAGCTCGACCAGGGGTCGCTCGCTGTCCCCCATTCGAACGGGTCCTTCCCGCCTCGGTCGCGGGGGAAACGGTCTCAATCAAATCCTAAAGACCGGCACCAGCCGCTTCTCGTGCTCGGCGTCGATCTCCGCGACCACCTCGATGTGCTCCTCGATGCCCGAGCCGCGCAGCTTGGTGGCCAGCAGCTCGTCGACCTGGAACAGCCCGGAGGAGTTGTTCATCTCGATCTCGATCCGCACGGCGCGCTCCTCGCCCGGCTCGATCGAGACCCCGTCGATGGCAGCGGCGGAAATCGAGTGGATGTTGGGACGGCGGGTCTCGAACGGGATGCGCGAGCGCCCGCTGGCCATGTCGAGCGCGTCGGCCACGCGCACGATCCCGGCCTCCACCGTGATCGGGTCGCCGCGGCGGCGGTGGCCGATCACGGCGTGCAGCGCCTCGGAGGTCACGACGGTCAGCTCGGGCTCCTCGTAGACGCCCTCGAGCAGCAGCGGCAGCCGGTCCGCGGCGAGGAAGAGCGAGTACTGCTCGTGGTCTGAGCGGTGGATCGACATGCCGGTGTCGTGGAAGAGGCAGGCGGCGGCGATCACGACCTCGGCGTCGCGGGGGGCGAGCCCGTGCTGGCTGACCATCGCCGGCTCCACCCCGGCGCGCACGAGCAGGCGGAACAGGCGCAGGGCGATGTTGAGCACGATCTGGATGTGGACCCAGGAGTGGTCCGACATGTCGCGCCGGTCGGCGTTGACCTGCTGCATGTACCACCAGGCGTGCAGGCGCCTGTCGCCGCCCACGGCCGACAGCAGCCGCTCCAGCCGGCGGTTGCCGCGGGTGGGTGCTCGGATCCTGGTCTCGGGAATCTCCACGGGCGCGGTACCCTACGACGGGTGTCCCGCGAGCCTCTCGTCGACGGCCACGGCCGGCTGATCTCCGATCTGCGTGTGTCGGTCACCGACCGCTGCAACTTCCGCTGCCAGTACTGCATGCCCGCCGACGGGCTGCCCTGGCTCGAGCGCGAGGCGATCCTGCGCTTCGAGGAGATCGAGCGGCTCGTCCGGGTGATGGCGGGCATGGGCGTGACCGACCTGCGCCTCACGGGCGGCGAGCCGCTCGTGAGGCGCGACTTCCCGCACCTCGTGGCGATGCTCGCGGCGGTGCCCGGGATCGAGGACCTCTCGCTCACCACCAACGCCTACCTGCTCGAGCGTCAGGCCGACGCGCTGGTCGAGGCCGGCATCACGCGCGTGAACGTGTCGATCGACTCGCTCCAGCGCGACCGCTTCTTCCAGCTCACCCGGCGCGACTCGCTGCCGCAGGTGCTGGCCGGGCTCGAGGCGATCGCCCGGCACGAGCGCGTGCGGCCGATCAAGGTCAACGCGGTGGCGCTGCGCGACTTCACCGAGGAGGAGGCGCTGCCGTTCGCCGACTTTGCCCGCTCGACGAGCTTCCAGGTGCGCTTCATCGAGTTCATGCCGCTCGACGGCGACCACGCCTGGAGCCGCGACCAGGTGCTGACCGGCGAGGAGATCCGGGCGATCATCGACCGCGTGCACCCGCTGGAGGAGGTGCCGCGCGAGCCGCACTCGACCGCGCGTCTGTACCGCTTCGCCGACGGGCGGGGCGAGATCGGCTTCATCAACCCGGTCTCGGAGCCGTTCTGCGCCGACTGCAACCGAATCCGGCTGACCTCAGACGGCAAGCTGCGCACCTGCCTGTTCTCGCTGCACGAGACGGACCTGCGCGAGCCGCTGCGGTCCGGCGCGAGCGACGCCGAGCTCGAGACCGCGATCCGCGAGGCGGTCTGGCGCAAGGAGCTGAAGCACCACGTGGGCGAGCCGGGCTTCCGCCAACCGCCGCGGACGATGTCCGCGATCGGCGGGTAGGACAGCTCAGCCGCCGCCGGCGCTCCG
This sequence comes from Thermoleophilaceae bacterium, assembly GCA_050693815.1. Lineage (GTDB taxonomy): Bacteria > Actinomycetota > Thermoleophilia > Solirubrobacterales > Thermoleophilaceae > JACVRW01. The sequence goes on from JBOGXS010000042.1 coordinate 7,776, forward strand.
CTCATCCGCTGTCCGCCACTCCTGGGCGATGACCGCGAACTCGCGCAGGTCGTCGAGGTGGTCAAGGGCGGCGAAGACTTCTCGGTCGTCCACCTCCAGATACAGGTGGATGAGCCGGTTGCGCATCTTCGCCGCGTCCGCGAGCGAATCGCCGAGAGACTTCGGAATGAACCCGGCCTTCGACAGGTTCGTGAAGATCTCGGCATATGAGGACGGCGACGGCACTGAAAGCTCGGCCGCTTGCTCCTGAGCCGGCTGTCGCCGCTCCGATCACCTCCATCAACAGCTCGCGACGATCGTCCGAAGACCGCCCGGGATCGAGCCAGACGGCGATGTCGACGTCCGACAGTGGACCCGGTTCGCCCCGCGCGTGCGAGCCGAACAGCCGGACGGCGACCACGCCGTCGCGGTCGAGCGCTTCTCGCAGCCGCTCGATCGCTGCGTCGTCCAGCTCAGGCGTAGGAGCGCGCTCGTCCACCTTCCCCGTGCCTGACATCGTCGCGTACCTGGCGGATGCTCGCAGTAGCCTGCCCTCGATGTACACGCTGACGGTCCGCAGCCGGGCCAAGGTGCGCAAGGAGCGCCACCGCGGGCTCGACGAGGCGCTCGCCGCCGTCGAGCGCGTCGGCTCCGAGCTCGTCGACGGGGCGGCGGCCCGCCCGGCCGGCGGTACGCTGATCCGGCGCTTCGAGCCCGTCCAGCAGGTCGTCGGGCGCATCGAGCTGGCCGGGCCGGGCCGGCTGCGCGCCGGGGTCGACGTGCGCGGCGACGGCTCGAGCGAGGCCTTCACGGGGCGGGCCAGGCGGCGGCTGATCGAGCAGCGCAGCGGCGAGAGCGCATACGACGCCCTGCGCCGGGCGCTTCGCCCGTGAGCCGCTCACGCGTGCCGTTGCCGCGCGGCGCCGAGCCGCCCTACCGGGTCTTCGTGAACGGGATCCCCCAGCGGGAGGGCACGGACTTCGAGGTGGTCGGCGACGAGCTGCACTTCGCCAGCGAGCTGGAGAAGGAGAAGCTCGGCCTCGGCCGCTGGACCGCCATCTTCCTCGGGCTGTTCGGCTCGTACGGGAAGAACGACCAGGTGGACGTGCAGTACCGGCTCGGCGACCGCACGACCCACGTGACCGGGCTGGACATCGAGCAACCTTGACACAATCGTGTTAAGGTTCCGCCATGCGCGTCTCGGAGATCCTCGACCGGCGCCGGCCGGTCTTCTCGTTCGAGTTCTTCCCCCCGAAGACCGAGGAGGGCCAGCAGACCCTCGAGAGGTCGCTCGAGGAGCTCAAGGGCGACGCCCCGGACTACGTGTCGATGACCTACGGCGCGGGCGGCGCCACTCGCAACCGCACCGTCGAGCTGACCAAGTGGATCAAGCAGGACCTCGGCATCGAGGCGATGGCGCACCTCTCCTGCGTCGGCGAGCCGACCGAGCGGCTCGTGGAGCTGCTGAGCGAGATCGACGCGGCCGGGATCGAGAACGTGCTCGCCCTGCGCGGCGACCCGCCCCGCGGCGGGACCGAGTGGCGCCCGCACCCCGGCGGCCTGCACTACTCGGTCGAGCTGATCCGGCTGATCCGCGAGCGCTTCGACTTCTGCGTGGGCGCCGCCTGCTTCCCCGAGATCCATCCCGACGCCGCCGACCGCGCGAGCGACCTGGGCTACGCGCGCGCCAAGCAGGACGCCGGCGCCGGCTTCCTCATCACCCAGCTGTTCTTCGACAACGAGCTCTACTTCGACTACGTCGAGGAGGCGCGGGCGGCCGGCGTCGAGGTGCCGATCATCCCCGGAATCATGCCGATCACCAACTACGGCCAGATCAAGCGCTTCACCGAGCTGTGCGGCGCCACGATCCCGGACGAGCTGGAGCGCGAGCTGAACGGGCGCGCCGACGACCCGGAAGCGGTTGCCGAACTCGGGGTCGCCTACGCGACCCTCCAGTGCTCCGATCTCCTGGTGCGGGGCGCGCCCGCCATCCACTTCTACACCCTGAACCGCTCGCCCGCAACGCGGGCCATCCTGGCCGCCCTGCGGGCGGCGCATCCCTGGACGCGGGCGCGGGCGACCGTCTAGCCGTTCTCGGCGGCGAACCGGGCCGGGTCCGGCACCTCGATCGGGCCCTGCTTCGGCGTGCCGATCCGCAGGTGGTTGCCGAACGGGTCGCGCAGGCCGCAGTCCGTGCCGTAGAAGCGCTCCGTCGGCTCCTCGGTGAATTCGACGCCCTTGGCCTTCAGCTCCTCGTAGGCGGCGTGGACGTCGTCCACGGTCAGGATTCCCGCCATGCCCAGGGCACCCTTGGTGACCAGCTCGCGCACCTGCTCGGCGGTGGCCTCGTCGTGCGCCGGCGGGCCGGGCTTCTCGCCTCTGAGGTGTAGCCGATCCTCGCCAGGGTCGCGACGTCGAGCGACCGCGCGTAGTCGCGGTCGATGGCGTCGCGGGCGCGCAGCATCCGGCGGTTCTGCTCCTCGACGGCGCGGCTCATCGCGAGGGGGTCCGGCTCGTCGCGAGGCTCGAGCTCATCGCGCGAGGCTCCACCGCTCGGGCTCGGCGTCTTCGGTCTTCTCCACCCCCCCGCGCAGCTCCAGGTGGCGCAGGTAGCAGAGCGCCTCGGAGAGGCCCCAGCCGATCATCATCGGCTCGGGCAGCTCGTGGTCGAGCATCTCCGGGACCAGGTCGTACGGCGTGCGCGGTTCGCCGGCGATCGCCCGGCGCACGCGCTCGAGGCGCTCGTGCAC
>JBOGXS010000043.1:0-6130 GCA_050693815.1 Thermoleophilaceae bacterium
CCTCCAGCTCGCGAAGCGCCGGGTCCTGCTCGACTGCGCTCACGGCGCCACCCACCGGGTCGCCCCCGAGATCTTCCGCCGGCTGGGCGCCCAGGTGGACGCGATCGCCGTCGAGCCCGACGGGCGCAACATCAACCACGGCGTGGGCTCGACCCACGTGGAGCGGCTGGCCGCCCGCATGGACGGCCACGACGTGGGCTTCGCCTTCGACGGCGACGGCGACCGCGTGCTGGCCGTCGACCGGAACGGCGTGGTCGTGGACGGAGACGAGCTGATGGCACTCGCGGCGCTCCACCTGCGCGCGGAGGACCGGCTGCCAGGGACCGGCGTGGCGGTGACGGTGATGACCAACTACGGCTTCCATCGCTCGATGCGAGACCACCGCATCGAGGTGGCCACCACGCCGGTGGGCGACCGCCACGTGCTCGGCGAGCTGCTCGAGCGCGGCTGGGCGCTGGGCGGCGAGCAGTCGGGCCACATCATCGACACCGGGTTCGTGCCGGCCGGCGACGGCACGGCGTCGGCGCTGCTCGCCCTCGAGGCCCTGGGCGACCGGGACCTGGCCGACCGCGACGCGATGGAGAAGCTCCCCCAGCGGCTGGTGAACGTCCGCGTGGCCGACCGCGGCGCGCTCGAGGGCGACGACGAGGTGTGGCAGGCGGTCGACGAGGAGTCCGCCCGGCTCGAGGGCCGCGGTCGCGTGCTCGTCCGCCCGTCGGGGACCGAGCCGCTCGTGCGCGTGATGGTCGAGGCGCCGCACGAGGACGAGTGCCAGGAGATCGTCGACCGGCTGGCGAACCTGGTCGAGACACGGCTAGGCTGATCGACCCTCATGTGCGGAATCATCGGATACGTGGGGCCGCGCGAGTGCCGCGACCTCCTGTTGGAGGGGCTGCGCCGGCTCGAGTACCGCGGCTACGACTCGGCAGGCCTGTCGCTGATCGTGAACGGCGCGGTCGGAAGCGTGCACGCCGTGGGCAACCTGGAGCGCCTGCGCGACGCCGTCGCACAGACCAACGGCGACCTGCGCGGCTCCACCGGCATCGGACACACCCGCTGGGCCACCCACGGCCGGGTGACCGAGGCCAACGCGCACCCGCACTGGGACACCTCCGGTCGCGTCCACATCGTGCTGAACGGCATCGTGGAGAACTGGAGCGAGCTGCGCGAGCGCCTACTCGCCGCCGGCGCGCAGTTCACCTCGGAGACCGACGCCGAGGTGGTCGCCCACCTGATCGCCCACCACCTCGACGGCGACCTCACCGAGGCCGTTCGCCTGGCCTATAACGAGCTGCGCGGCCACTACGCGTTCGTGGCCATGTCGGCCGACCACCCGGGCGTGCTGGTCGGCGCTCGCAAGGAGTGCCCGCTGGTCGTCGGCTTGGGCCAGGGCGAGAGCTTCATCGCCTCGGCGATCCCGGCCTTCCTGGCCCAGACGCGCCGCGTGCAGCTGGTCGAGGACGGCGAGATCGTCGAGATCACCCCCGAGGGGGCCCGCTTCGTCGACCCCGCCGCGGGCGATCCCATCGAGCGGCGGGTGGACGAGGTCGACTGGGACGACGACGCCGCCGAGAAGGGCGGCTACGAGACGTTCATGCTCAAGGAGATCCACGAGCAGGCCGACGCCGTCGCCGAGACGCTGGCCGGCCGCGTCCTCGACGATGGCGTCGAACTGGGCGACATCGGGATCTCCGACGACTTCCTGCGCGACCTGCGCAGGGTCGTGATCGTGGCGTGCGGCACCTCGTACCACGCCGGCCTCGTCGGCCGCTACCTGATCGAGACCTGGTCGCGCGTGCCGGTGGAGATGGACATCGCGTCCGAGTTCCGCTACCGCGACCCGGTGCTCGACGAGCGCGACCTGGTGATCGGCCTCTCGCAGTCGGGCGAGACCGCCGATACGCTGGCGGCGATGCGCCTGGCCCGCTCGCGCGGGGCCAAGGTGCTGGCAGTCACGAACATCATGGGCAGCCAGGCCACGCGCGACTCCGACGGGGTCGTATTCACCCGCGCGGGACTCGAGGTCGGCGTGGCCGCCACCAAGACCTTCGTCGCGCAGGTGGCCGTCATGCAGCTGTTCGCGCTGCGGCTGGCGGAGCTGCGCGGGTCGCTCGAGCCGGAGGTCATGCGCATCCTGCGTGGCGAGCTGCGCGGCCTTCCTCGCCTGCTCACGGTCATTGTCGAGCAGGTCGACGAGCCCGTGCGGGCCATCGCCGAGCACTGGAAGGACGCCGGCTTCTTCCTCTACCTCGGTCGCCACGTCGGCCTGTCGATCTGCCTCGAGGGCGCGCTCAAGCTCAAGGAGATCTCCTACATCCCGACCGATGCCTACGCGGCGGGCGAGATGAAGCACGGGCCGATCGCGCTGCTCGACGAGCGCACGCCGGTGGTGTGCGTGGCGACCGACTCGCCGGTGCTCGACAAGGTGGCCTCGAACATCGCCGAGGTGAGGGCGCGCGGCGCTCACGTGATCGCCGTGGCGACGGAGGGCACCCCGGTGGACGCCGAGGAGGTCATCGCAATCCCACGGACGGACTGGATGCTGCAGCCGATCCTGGCGATCGTCCCCCTCCAGCTGCTGGCCTACTACATCGCCCGGGCGCGCGGGCTGAACGTGGACCAGCCGCGCAACCTGGCGAAGACGGTCACGGTGGAGTAGCCCGCGCCTGCACCCGGGGTGGACCGGCACCCGTCAGTCGGCCGGTATGGCTGAGCGCAGGGGCGGGAAGTCAACGGCCAGGTCGGGCGTCTCCACCTGGTACATCGCCACCGGCTCGGGGAGGCCGCGGAAGCGCCAGGCGCCGAGGTCCCTCAGGCCGATCCCCTCCGGGACGTCGTCGAGGGCCGCGCGCACCGCGGAGGACATCACGATCTGGTTTCCGTGCGCCGCGAAGCAGATGCGCGCGGCGGCGTGCACCGAGATGCCGACGTAGCCGGTCTCGGTGAGGGCGGGGCGTCCGCGATGGAGGCCGATTCGCAGCCTCGCGTCGTTGCCTCCGGGCCAGCCGCCGGCCCCCATCGCACGCTGGATGCCCAGCGCTCCCTCCAACGCGGCCGAGGCGCGCTCGAACACCACGAAGTGGTCGTCGCCACGGGCGGACACCTCGCGGCCGCCCGCCTGCCGCACCGCCGCCCGGACCCGGCGGCGGACCTCGGCGAGCAGGCCCGCGTAGCCGTCCTCGAGGCGCGCGAGCAGTTCGGTCGAGCCCTCGATGTCGGTGAGGAGGAAGGTGACGTGGCCGGTTGGCAGCTTCCGCTGCGGCTGGAGCTGGGCGCTGATGAACCCGATCGGCATGATTCCGTGCTTCTTGGCCGCCCTGAGCAGCCGGCTGCGCGCCCGGTCGCGCGCCTCCTCGTCCTCGAACGCCACCTGGCCGAACCGCGCGAGGGCGTTCCGGACGTGCGAGGCGTCGTGGATCGGAAGCCGACGCTTCCCGCTCGACTCGATGTACGCGAAGGCGCTGTCGGGAAGCTTGGCGCGCTCCTTCGCGGACAGCGGTGGCATGCGCCCATGATCGCAAGCCGATGGCCCGCCGCTCGACCCGGGAGGCGAAGCGGCGGAGCTCCGGCGACCAGCGCCAGCCGCGCGCGCTGGTCCCTCGCAGGGCACCCCTGGTAGCGTGCGCCGGCGGTGAGCGGCGTCGGCATCGACCTCCTCGAGGTGGAGCGGCTCGAGCGGGCGCTTCGGCGCAGGCCGCGGCTGGCGGAGCGGCTGTTCACCGACGGCGAGCGAGACTATGCGGCGTCGAAGGCTCGGCCGCTCATGCACCTGGCTGCCCGCTTTTGCGCCAAGGAGGCGGTGGCGAAGGCGCTCGGCCTCACGGCCTGGTCCTTCCGGGATGTCGAGGTGGTGGCCACCGACGACGCCCCCGAGGTGCGCCTCAGCGGTAGCGCAGCGCGGCGGGCCGAGGCGTTGGGGGTGTCGCCCAGCGTGTCGCTCACGCACACGGCGGGCATCGCCGCGGCCGTCGCGGTGCTCCGGTGAGGGACTGGCTCGATCCGCTCTACGAGGCGGCCGAGATGCGCGCCGCCGACGCTTGGGCGACCGAGGAGCGGGCGGTCCCCTCGCTCGATCTGATGGAGCGGGCCGGGGCCGGCCTCGCCCGGGTGACCGCGGCCGCGGCGCGGCCCGGGCCGGTGCGCGTGGTCGTGGGGAAGGGCAACAACGGGGGCGACGGCCTGGTCGTGGCCCGCCTGCTGCGCGAGGACGGCCACGAGGTCGACGTGCTGGCGGCCGCCGACCCGGGCGAGCTGGGCGGCGACGCCCGCGCGAACCTCGAGCGGCTGCCGGGCGCGCCGCCCGAGCCCTTCGCGGCCGAGCGGCTCGATGGGTCCGGCGCCGTCGTGGACGCGGTGCTGGGCACCGGCTTCGAGGGCTCGCCGCGCGAGCCGGTCGCCTCGGCGATCGCCGCCCTCAACGAGCTGGACGCGCCGGTCGTGGCGTGCGACGTGCCCTCGGGCGTGAACGCCAGCACGGGCGAGGTGGAGGGCGAGGCGGTGCGGGCCGCGGTCACCGCGACCTTCCACGGGCCGAAGCTCGGCCTCTACGTCGAGCCCGGGAAGGGGCACGCCGGCGAGGTGGAGGCGATCGAGATCGGCATCCCGCGCGGGGCGCCCTCCGCCCGGCGGGCCGGGCTGATCTCGGAGCGGGTGCTCGTGCTCTACCCGCGCCGGCCGCGCAGCGGGTCGAAGTTCGCATCGGGGGTGGTGGTGGTCGCCGGAGGCTCGATGGGCCTGACGGGCGCGCCCACGATGGCGGCCCGCTCGGCCCAGCGCGCCGGGGCGGGCTACGTGCAGGTGGCGGTGCCGGGCCCGGTGCAGCCGGCGGTGGACCTGCGGCTGCTCGAGCAGATGAGCCACGGGCTGCCGGACGCCGACGGCTTCCACACGCCCGAGGGCGTCGCGCACGTGGAGCAGATGGCCGAGCGCGCCGGCGCGGTGGTGCTGGGCCCCGGCCTCGGCCGCGACGAGGGGGCACTCGAGTTCGCACGCGGCGTGGCGCGCGGGGTGCCGGCCCCGCTGCTCGTGGACGCGGACGGGCTGAACGCCCACGCCGGCCGGCTCGAGCTGCTGCGCGAGCGCGAGGCGCCGACGATCCTCACCCCGCACGAGGGCGAGCTCGGCCGCCTGCTCGAGCGCGGCTCGGACGAGGTGGCGGCCCATCGGCTGGCCTGCGCGCGCGAGGCGGCGCATCGCAGCGGGGCGGTGGTGCTGCTCAAGGGCGACGACACGATCGTCGCCCTCCCCGGTGGCGAGGTGGCCGTGAGTGCAGGCGGCTCGCCGGCGCTGGCCACGGCGGGCACGGGCGACGTGCTCTCGGGCCTGATCGGGGCGCTGCTGGCCAAGCGACTCGACGCCTTCGAGGCCGCCTGCCTGGGCGCGCTGGCCCACGTGCTGGCCGCCCGCGCCGCCGCGGAGCGCCACGGGCCCGACCACGTCATGGCCGGCGACGTGATCGAGGCGCTGCCCCACGGCTTGACGCTCCGGGATGACAACCGGGGGCTCGCGCCCCCGGGCCCCCGCTGATTCCTGGCCGCGCTCCGATAGTCTCGCGGCCCGATGGCCCGCCTCATACGCGACATCATGGATCCCGACCCGCCGACCGTCGGGCCCGACGCCCCGGTCGAGGACGTGGTCCGCACGCTTCGCCACCACGAGCTGCCCGGCGTGCCGGTCGTGGACGGGGACGGGCGCTGCGTGGGCATCGTCACCGAGGCCGACCTAGTCCTCCCCGACGACGAGGGCGACCTCCACATCCCCCACTACATCAACCTGTTCGGGGGCACGGTCTTCCTCGAGCCGCTCAGCCGCTTCGAGGGGCGGCTGCGCAAGGCGTTCGCCTCCAAGGCCGAGGACATGATGACCCGCGATCCGACGAGCGTCGCCCCCGACACCGAGGTGCGCGAGGCGGCGCGCATCATCCACGAGTCGGGTCACAACCGCATGCCCGTGGTGGAAGACGGGCGTCTCGTCGGCGTGGTCACGCGCGTGGACGTGCTCGGCGCCCTCGCGGCGTGAGCACCGTCGAGCGGGCGCTCGCACGGGTCGACCTCGGCGCCATCGAGCGCAACTGCGCTCGCCTCCCCAAGCCGCTCTGCGCCGTTGTGAAGGCCGACGCCTACGGCCACGG
>JBOGXS010000044.1:0-9811 GCA_050693815.1 Thermoleophilaceae bacterium
AAGCTCTCCTCTTCGACGGTACCACTCAAGTGGAGGAGCCACCTCCCATTAGAGGGTACGGTCAACCCGAATGAGCAGCACGCGACCCCACCGAGCCGACGCCGAGCGCAACCGCCAGCGCATCCTCGCCGCCGCGCGCGAGCTGTTCGGCGCCCGGGGGCTCGCGGTCTCGCTCGACGACATCGCCGCCCACGCCGGGGTCGGGGTGGGTACGGTCTACCGCCGCTTCGCCACTCGGGACGCCCTGATCGAGGCGCTGTTCGAGCAGCGCATCGAGGAGATCGCCGAGGCCGGCCGCCGCGAGCTCGACAACGACGACGCGTGGGAGGGCTTCGCCTCGTTCCTGCGCGAGGCGACCCAGCTCCAGGCCACCGACAGAGGCCTCAGGGAGGCGCTCTTCAGCCACGGGCCAGGACGCGAGCGGGTCAACCAGGCGCGCGCCAAGATCGGTCCCGTGGCCGTGCAGCTGATCCGGCGCGCTCAGCAGGCGGGGCAGCTGCGCTCGGACCTAGGCACGTTCGACGTTCCCATGGTCCAGGTGATGGTGGGCGCGGTGGCCGACGCAGCGCGCGACGTGGCCCCGGACATCTGGGAGCGCTTCGTGGGCATCATCCTCGACGGCATGCGCCAGAGCCGCGAAGGACCGACCCCCTTGGCCGCCCCGCCGCTCGACGAGGAGCAGTTCGTCGCCACGATGGCGCGGGCCAAGGGCGCCAGCCGGTCGTCCTAGCGCGGCAGGAGGCGAGCGCCACCGCCCGCTGCGTGGCCATCAGCCCGCCGCCTTCTCCAGACGCTCCGCCAGCCGGTTCATGCCGCGCGCCCGTGCCGCCGCGGCGGCGCCGGCCAGGTCGGTGGGGGAGTCGGGCGGCAGCTTCAGGTCGACCTCCTGCAGGGTGGCGACCTCGCGGAAGCGCAGCAGCTCGTCACGCTGGTCGAGCAGCGCGGAGCGCACCCGCGCCCTCGTCTCACGCAGCGCTCCCTCGAGCGCGGCGTCGAGCGAGCCGTGGCGGGCGAGCAGCTCCGCGGCCGTCTTCTCGCCGATGCCCTTGGCTCCCGGGATGCCGTCCGAGGGGTCGCCGCGCAGAGCGATGAAGTCGGGCACGAGCTCGGGACCCACGCTGTAGCGGCGCCGCACCTCGGCGGGGTCGACCGGCTCCGCGCCCCGGCCGCCGGTGCGGACGTAGAGCACAGTGACCCGGTCGGAGGCGCACTGGAACATGTCGCGGTCCCCGGTCATCAGCAGGGCCGTTCCCCCGGCCTCGGCCTCGAGCCGGGCGTAGGAGCCGAGCAGGTCGTCGGCCTCGAGCGAGCCGTGCTCGGTCACGATCCAGCCGAAGGCCTCGAAGAAGCCGCGCGCGTCCGCCCACTGGGGCACGAGCCCCCCGGGCAGCTCGGGGCGGTCGGCGTGGTAGCCGTCGAAGAGCTCGACCCGGTAGGCGGCGGCGTCGGGGCCGAAGCAGAGGACGACCGCGCGCGGGTCGTGCTGCTCGATCTCGCGCAGGATCAGGTTGGCCGTGCCGAGCAGGGCGTTGACCGGCTGGCCGTCGCCGCCCGTGATCGACTCCGGCAGCGCGTAGAAGGCGCGAAAGAGCAGCGACGGCGCGTCGATCGCGAGCAGCGGCCCGGGCATCGCTCAGAACTCGAGCAGGTCGCTGAGGAAGGACTCCTTGCGCTTCTTCTTGTAGGGCTTGCCGTGGCCGCGCTCGGGCTCATGCCCGGGCTCGGGCGCGACGCCGCGCTCCTCGTAGAAGCTCCCCTCCGCGTCGACCAGCCGCTCGAGCTCGCCGCGGTCGAGGAACACCCCGCGGCAGCCGGTGCACTGGTCGACGGTCACGTCACTGCGCTCGTAGCTGCGCATCGGGCTCTGGCACTTGGGACAGACGAGGTCGCTCATGCGCTGCACGGTAACGCGCGAGGACACCGGGTACGCGGAGGCACATGGAGGAGCCCAACGACCGCGGCCTCGAGGCCGCCGGCATCGCCCGCGACGAGGTCATCTCGAGTCGCCTTACGCGCCCGGCCGCGCTTGGTTACGCGGCGACCGGCCAGGCATCAGCGGGGGTCCGGGGGCGTGAGCCCCCGGCTGCCGTCAGCCGGTGCGCAGCGCCCGCGAGCGGTTCGCCACCGGCTGCAGGAAGTCGGGCAGCGAGCGGACCAGGCCCCGGCCCGTCTCGCGCTCCCAGATCTGCTCGAGCTGGGCCAGGTGCTCGTCCATGACCTCGTCGATGAGGGGGAAGTCGGCCGCTCGGACCGCGGCGAGGGTGCGCTCGTGGATGTCGATCGTCCAGTCCGGCACGAGCGGGGCGTGCATGGCCATGTCGCGGGCGATCTCCAGCTGGCGCAGCATCGAGCGCATCAGGCCGACGATGGTCGAGTTGCGCGTGGCGCGGGCCATGGCCAGGTGGAACTTGAGGTCGAGCTGTAGGAAGAGGTCCTCGTGGCTGAGGAAGTCGTCGCTCGCCGCCAGCTCGCGCTTGCGCTCGATCGTCTGGGCCATGGCGGCGAAGTCGGCCTCCGTGGCGTGCACCGCGGCGAGCTGCGCCACGCGCGGCTCGAGCAGGCGGCGCGCCTCGAGCACGCCGGCGATCTCGCCGAAGCGGATCTCCTGCCGGCTGCGCAGCAACTCGCGCGGGATCAGCTCGGAGGCCACGAAGATGCCGCCCGACTGCCCCCGGCGCACCTCGAGCACGCCGGCCTCGGCAAGGGTCTTGATGGCCTCGCGCAGGGTCGGCCGGCTGATCCGCATCTGAGCGGCCAGCTCCCGCTCGGACGGAAGGCGGTCGCCCGAGTGCAGGTCGCCGGCCTTGACCTTCTCGGCGATCTGCTCGACGGCCTCCTCGAACGTCCGGCGAGTCGCGACGGGCTCGAAGGAGCGTTCCAAAGCCGCTCCACTATAGGGCTGGTCGCGAGGACCGGAAAGGCTCGCACGCACCGCGTGCTCGCTTAACGGCGGCACCGGGCGGAATCACCCCCTGGCGGCTTCGACGCGCTCGAGCGCCAGGCGCTCGGCCACCTCGATCGGGGTCGAGTCCTCGGTCGCGGCGGTGGCGATCGCCTGGTCGAGCCGGTCCATGGCCCGGGCGATCCGGTCGGCTTCCGTCGACCTGGAGTCGCCGTACCACTCGCCCGAGACGTGGATCAGGCCGCCGCAGTTGGCCAGGAAGTCGGGCACGTAGAGGATGCCGCGCCCGGCGAGGGTTCGCGCGACCGCACGGTTCGTAAGCGGGTTGTTGGCCGCGCCGGCCACCACGCGCGCGTCGATCGCGCGGGCCAGCGCCTCGTCGATCACGCCGCCCGCCGCGCAGGGGGCGAGCACGTCGAGCTCGAGCCCCAGGACGCCCTGAGCGGAGGGGGAGATCTCGCCGCCGTGCTCGTCGGCGAAGCGCTCGGCGCGGCCGAGGTCGAGGTCGCAGGCCACCACGTGCGCGCCGGCTCCGGCGAGCCGCGCGGCCAGCGCGCCGCCGACCTTCCCCAGCCCGATCAACCCGACGCGGCGCCCCTCGAGCTCCTCCGAGCCGTCGTGCGCCTCGAGCGCGCGCCGGATGGCTTGGAAGACCGTCTCCGCCGTCACGGGCGAGGGGTCGCCGCGGCCTCCGTTGTCGAGCGAGCGCCCGACGCAGAATCGCGTGAAGCGCGACACGTGGTCCATGTCCGAGCAGGTCGTGCCGATGTCCTCCGCGGTGATGTAGGCGCCGTTCAGGTCCTCGATCGTGCGCCCGGCCGCCTCCAGCCGCGCGTGCCGCATCTCGGCGCGCCCGTCGTCGATCATGACCGCCTTGCCGCCGCCCAGGTCGAGCCCGGCGGCGGAGGCCTTCAGCGTCATCGTGCGGGCCAGGCCCATCACGTCCTCGAGCGCCTCGCGCAGCCCTCCCGCGTAGCGCTTCAGCCGCATGCCTCCGAGCGCCGGCCCGAGCACGGTGGAGTGCACGGCGACGATGAAGCGCAGCCCCGATTCCGGGTCCTGCCGGACCACGATCTGCTCGTGGTCGTCGTCGGCGAGCGAGACGGATCCGCGCGCACTCGGCCGAGCCGAGTGCTTGCGGCCAGGCGTGATTGGAGGCAGGGCGGGCTGGGTAGCAATGGTCATGATGGTTGACCATATACCCGGTGCCGGTTGGCTTCAAGCGGGTCGGGTGGTGGCTACCGTGTATCACCAATGGTAAATTGCTCTCACCAATGCTGAGAGGGAGGAGCTTTCGATGACCTCGACGGCAGTGCGCCGCCGTAGCGCGCGCCAGGTGCCCGGACGCCGTCTCCAGCGCGGAAACGGCCGCCCCGAGGGCCTGCGCCGCGAGGTCAGCCTCGCCGACAAGTACGTGCTCGACGAGGGGCGCGTCCTCATCACAGGCGTGCAGGGCCTGGTGCGCCTGGCGCTCGACCAGCATCGCGCCGATCGCCGCCGCGGCCTGCGCACCGGCACGATGATCTCGGGCTACCAGGGCTCGCCCCTGGGCGGGCTCGACCAGGAGCTCGCGCGCAACCGCAAGCTGCTCGAGGAGCACCACGTGCGCCACGTGCCGGGGCTGAACGAGGAGCTCGGCGCCACCTCGGCCTGGGGCAGCCAGCTCACGGCGCAGCTGCCCGGCTCGAGCTACGACGGTGTGCTCGGCATGTGGTACGGCAAGGCCCCCGGCCTCGACCGCGCTGCCGACTCGCTGCGGCACGGCAACTTCGTGGGGGTCTCGCGCACCGGCGGCGGGATGGCCGTGGTGGGCGACGACCCGAGCTGCAAGTCCTCAACGATCCCGAGCGCCTCCGAGCCGATGCTGGCGAGCCTCCACATGCCGGTCTTCTTTCCCGGCAACGTGCAGGAGGTCGTCGACCTCGGGCTGCACGCCTACGCCTGCTCGCGCGCGTCCGGGCTCTGGGCCGGCTTCAAGATCGTCACGAGCGTGGCCGACGCGGTCGGCACGATCGAGGTGGCGCCCGACCGCATCGCCCCGGTGCTGCCCGACCTCGGCTACGAGCACGACCCGAATGGCCACCTGCTGGCCCCCGCCTCGCTCGACATGGAGCGCAGCCTGCTCGGCCCGCGCACCGACCTGGCGGTGGCCTACGCGCGCGAGAACGGCGTGAACCGCATCGAGGGCGCCCGCGAGGCGTGGCTCGGAATCGTCGCCGCGGGCAAGCCCTACTACGACCTGAAGCACGCCCTGCGCGATCTCGGCCTCGACGACCGCGCGCTCGACCGGGCCGGCATCCGCATCCTCAAGCTGGGCATGATCTGGCCGCTCGAGCACGGGATCGCGCACGAGTTCGCGCAGGGCCTGGACGAGATCCTGGTCGTGGAGGAGAAGGGCCCGTTCCTCGAGACGCTGCTCAAGGAGGCCCTCTACGGCACCGCGAGCGCGCCGGCCGTGCACGGCAAGCGCGACGAGCGCGGCGATAGCCTGCTCCCCGGCGAGCTCGACCTCGACGCCGACGTGATCTCGCGCGCCGTCGCCGCGCGCCTCGGGCAGGCGTCCGGCTCGGCCCGGCGCGCAGCGACGATTCCCGAGCTCGACTCGGTCGCGGCGCACATCCGCCGGCTCGACTCGATCGAGAAGCGGCCCGGCGAGCTGCCGATGGCCGCCGGCGGCGCCCAGCGCTCGCCCTTCTTCTGCTCGGGCTGCCCGCACAACTCCTCGATCAAGGCCCCGGAGGGCACGCTGGTGGGCGCCGGGATCGGCTGCCACACGATGGTGCTGCTGAATCCCGAGGGCAAGGGCGAGATCACCGGCATCACGCAGATGGGCGGCGAGGGCGCGCAGTGGATCGGCATGGAGCCGTTCACCGAGGACACCCACCTGGTCCAGAACCTGGGTGACGGCACGTTCCACCACTCGGGCTCGCTGGCCATCCGCGCCGCGGTGGCGGCGAAGGTGAACATCACCTACAAGCTGCTCTACAACGAGCACGTGGCGATGACCGGCGGCCAGGCGATCGAGGGGCAGCTCTCGGTCCCGGACCTGACGCGCTGGCTCGAGCTCGAGGGTGTCCGGCGGATCATCGTCACGGCCGAGGACACGAGCCGCTACAAGGGCGTCGCGCTCGCGCCGATCGCCGAGCTGCGCGAGCGCAAGGAGCTGCTGGCGGCCCAGCAGGAGCTGGCCGGGGTGGAGGGCGTGACCGTGCTCATCCACGACCAGGAGTGCGCCGCCGAGAAGCGCCGCGCCCGCAAGCGCGGCAAGCAGCCCGAGCCGGCCGAGCGCATCTGGATCAACGAGCGCGTATGCGAGGGCTGCGGCGACTGCGGCGAGAAGTCCAGCTGCCTGTCGGTGCTCCCGGTCGATACCGAGTTCGGCCGCAAGACGCAGATCCACCAGGCGTCGTGCAACAAGGACTACTCCTGCCTCGAGGGGGACTGCCCCTCCTTCCTCACCGTCGTGCCGGGCGAGAGGGTCCGGCACGAGACGCCGGGCCTGGCGCAAGCGCCCGGCTCGGCCGGGCGCGCAGCGACGCTATCCGACGTGGAGCTGCCCGAGCCCGAGCGGCTCGTCTCGGACGACGACTTCGCCGTTCGCATGATGGGGATCGGCGGCACCGGAGTGGTGACCGTCAACCAGGTGCTGGGGATGGCGGCGCTGATCGACGGCCTGTACGTGTCGGGCCTCGACCAGACCGGCCTGTCGCAGAAGGGCGGCCCGGTCACCTCGGACCTGCGCGTCTCGAGCGAGCCGCTGGCGGCCGCGTCGAAGGCGCCTGCGGGCTCGATCGACCTCTACCTCGGCTTCGACCTGCTGGGGGCGGCCAGCGACCAGAACCTGGTCACCGCCGCGCCCGACCGCACGGTGGCCGTGGTCTCCACGAGCGCGGTGCCGACCGGCCGCATGGTCGTGGACGTGAACGAGCGCTTCCCGGAGCTGACCGGTCAGCTCGACAAGATCGACGCCGCCACGCGCCGCGAGCACAACCTCTACCTGGACGCCCAGAACCTCTCCGAGCGCCTCTTCGGCGACCACATGATGACCAACACCCTCGCGCTCGGCGCGGCCTACCAGCGCGGCATGCTGCCGGTGTCGCTTGAGGCGCTCGAGCAGGCGATTCGCCTCAACGGCGCCGCGGTGGAGAAGAACCTGGCCGCGCTCGCCTGGGGCCGCGCGGTGGTGGCTGCGCCCGACGCCGTCGAGGAGGCCACCCGCCCGCCGGAGGCCGTGGTGCCGGTGCGCGAGCTCTCCGACGGCGAGCGGGAGCTCGTGGACCTCGCGGTGAACGGCGACCGCGACGAGCTGCGCCGGCTCGTGGAGGTGCGCGTGCCCGAGCTCGTGGCCTATCAGGACGAGGCCTATGCCCGCCGCTACGCCGAGGCGGTGCGGCGCGCGCACGTGGCCGAGCAGGAGCGCACGCCGGGCCACTCCGAGCTGGCCGAGGCCGTGGCGCGCCAGCTGTTCAAGCTGATGGCCTACAAGGACGAGTACGAGGTCGCCCGCCTGCACCTCGACGCCGTCGAGCAGGCCAAGATGCGGAGCGAGTTCGGGGAGGACGCCAAGGTCTGGTTCAACCTGCACCCGCCGCTCCTGCGCGCGATGGGGCTCGACCGCAAGCTCAAGCTGGGCCGCTGGTTCGTGCCGTCGTTCCGTGCCATGTACCGGATGCGGCGCCTGCGCGGCACCAGGCTCGACCCGTTCGGCCACGCCAAGGTGCGCCGCGTCGAGCGCGAGCTGGTGGACGAGTACGAGCAGATGGCGGCTCGCGCGCTCGGCGGGTTGACGCCGGAGAACCACGACACGGCGGTCGAGCTGCTCGAGCTGCCCGATCTGATTCGCGGCTACGAGGAGATCAAGCTGCGCAACGTGGTGATGTTCCGCAAGCGGGCCGAGGCGATCGAGAAGCGCCTGGCGAGCGGCAAGCCGGCGCCGGAGATACTCAAGCTCGGTTAGCGGCCGACCAAGCGGGCACAATCGTCCGCATGGACACCTTCACCATCGGCGGGGACCTCGAGGTCCGGCGCCTCGGATTCGGCGCCATGCGCATCACCGGCGATGGCATCTGGGGTCCGCCCGACGACCCCGAGGCGGCCCGGCGCCTTTTGCGCCGCGTGGTCGAGCTCGGCGTCAACCTGATCGACACGGCCGACTCCTACGGGCCGGAGGTGAGCGAGAGGCTCATCGCCGAGGCGCTGCACCCGTACCCGGACGACCTCGTGATCGCCACGAAGGGCGGGCTGCGCCGCTCCGCCCCGGGGCAGTGGCCGCGCGACGGCCGGCCGGAGCGCCTCAGGGAGTGCTGCGAGGGGAGCCTGATCCGGCTGCGGCTGGAGCGCATCGACCTCTACCAGCTGCACTCGCCCGATCCGAGGGTGCCGCTGGAGGACTCGCTCGGCGCCCTGAAGGAGCTCCAGGACGAGGGCAAGATCCGCCACATCGGCGTCTCGAACGTCTCGGCGGGCGAGCTCGAGCGGGCCCGCGCCGCGGTCGACGTCGTGTCGGTCCAGAATCGCTACAACGTCGCCGACCGCCACTCGGAGGCGGTGCTCGACGCCTGCGAGCGGGAGGGGTTGGGGTTCCTCCCCTGGTCCCCGGTGGCCACGGGCCGCCTCGCCCGGCCGGGCGGCGCGCTCGACGAGCTGGCCGGCGTGCACGACGCCGCGCCCGGGCAGCTGGCGCTGGCCTGGCTGCTGGCGCGCTCGCCCGTGATCCTGCCGATCCCGGGAACGTCCTCGGAGGAGCACCTCGAGGAGAACGTGTCCGCGGCCGACATCGAGCTCGACTCCCAGGAGCTCGAGCGGCTGGGAGCGGCGGCGTGATCAGGGCCAGCAGCCTCGACCACGTCGCACTCTGGGTCGACCGGCGCGGGCCGATGGCCGCCTTCCTCTGCGACCACCTCGGGATGCATGTGATCGAGGAGACCGGCGACTTCACGCTCGCGGGCGTGGACGCCAAGCGCGGCAAGCTCACGCTGTTCGACGCCGAGGGGCCGCGCGAGCGCGGCTCGCTCGAGCGGGTGGCGCTGCGGGTGGGCGACCTCGACGCCGCGGTGGCTGCGCTTCCACAGGAGTCCGGCGTGCGGCGCGAGGACGGCGTGGCGCTGCTCGAGGCGCCCGGCGGGCTGCCGCTCGCGCTGGTGGAGAGGGGCGGCACGGACTTCGACCTGGACCACGTGGTGCTGCGCCTGCCCGACCGCGAGGGCGTCCTGGCCGGCCTCGAGGCGATGGGCTTCGAGCGGCGGGACGGCGCGCTGGCCGTGGCCGACCGCGAGCTGAGGGTCGTCGAGGGCGAGCGGGGCGGTGGCGAGCGGCCGCTGCTCAACCACATCGCGCTGCTGGTCGACTCGGCCGCCGACGTGCAGCGCGAGGCCGAGCGGCACGGGGTGGAGGTAGACGACGTGAAGGACGCGGCCAACACCCTCGCGGTCTTCCTGCGCGGACCGGCGGGCGTGAGGATCGAGTACGTCGAGCACAAGCCGGGCTTCGCGCTCGTCTGAGCCTGAGTTGACCGAC
Source organism: Thermoleophilaceae bacterium (assembly GCA_050693815.1). Classification (GTDB taxonomy): domain Bacteria; phylum Actinomycetota; class Thermoleophilia; order Solirubrobacterales; family Thermoleophilaceae; genus JACVRW01. The sequence goes on from JBOGXS010000044.1 coordinate 9,419, forward strand.
CTCGTGGTGGCCGGTGCGGGCATGGCCGGCCTCGCGGCGGCGGCGGAGGCGCGCCGGCTGGGGGCCTCGCCGGTGGTGCTCGAGAAGCTCGAGCGGCCGGGCGGCTCCATGCGCCTCTCGAGCGGCGTGGTCTGGCGCCACCGCGACTTCGAGCGCTTTCGGACCGAGTGTCCGGAGGGGGACGCCGAGCTGCAGTGGCTGCTGTTCGAGGGCCTCGACGAGGATCTGCGCTGGCTGGAGTCGCTCGGCGCGCCGGTGACCGGGCGCGACACGGGAAACCCGCTCACCTGCGGGACGCGCTTCGACCCCGAGGGACTGACCCGGGCGCTGGTGGAGGCGGCGGGCGGCGTCCGCACCGGCGGCGTCCGCACCGGCGGCGTCCGCACCGGCGGC
>JBOGXS010000045.1:0-5387 GCA_050693815.1 Thermoleophilaceae bacterium
GGTTGTAGATCCCGGCTGAGCCGCAGCAGAGCTCCCACTCGGCCGGTTCGACGAGCTCGAGCTCGGGGATGCCGTGGAGCAGCTCGCGCGGTTGGGTGCGGACCGCCTGTGCGTGCGCCAAGTGGCAGGCGTCGTGGTAGGCGACCGTCATGCGTAGCGGCCTCCGCTCCGCGCGCGGCTCCACTTCCGCCAGGAACTCGGTTACGTCACGGACCTTGGCCGAGAAGGCCTGCGCGCGCTCGGCCCAGTCGGGCTCGTCGCGCAGCACGTGCCCGTAGTCCTTCATCGCCGAGCCGCACCCGGCCGCGTTGACCACGACGAAGTCCACACCGGACCGTTCGAACGTCTCGATCGTGCGTCGCGCGAACCGCTGAGCCTCCAGCTCGAGTCCACTGTGGATATGAAGGGCGCCACAGCAGCCCTGCGCTGGCGGGACGACGACGGCGCAACCCTCGGCAGCCAGCACCCGCGCGGTTGCCGCGTTGACGTCCGGGAAGAACGCCGCCTGCACGCAGCCGGTCAGCAGTCCCGCCACGGCACGACGGTCACCGTGGGCCGCGACCCGGGCCGGCATCCGGACGTCCCGGCCGATCGGCGGCATGAGGTCGGCCATCGCCCGCAACGGGCCGGGCAGCCGGTCACCCAGCCGGCCCACGGCGCGGTCCAGACGGAGCAGCCGGTAGGCCCGCAGCAGCGGACGCATCGCGCGCAGCCGCCGGGGGTGCGGGAACAACGCGAACACCATCGCCCTCAGCAACCGTTCACCGCGGCTCCGGTCGTGCCGCCGCTCGACCTGCGCCCGGGTGTCCTCGATCAGCCGGTCGTAGCGGACCCCCGACGGGCAGGCCGTCACGCAGGCCATGCAGCCCAGGCAGTTGTCCAGGTGCTCCACCAGTGGCGCCGAGATCTCCTCGTGGCCCTGTTTCATCAGCACGATCCGTCCGCGTGGCGAGTCCATCTCCTCGCCCCACAGCACGTAGGTGGGGCAGGTGGGCAGGCAGAAGCCGCAGTGCACGCAGTCGTCGATCAGGTCGAGCTGGGGCGCGCGGGTGGCATCCCACGAAGTCACACGAGCCGTCCCTCGGGATCGAAGCGCTCCTTCACGCGCGCAGCGAGCATCCGCGCGCCGGGATCGGCCGGCTCGTGCGGGCCCGGGTCGATGCTCGGCGGGTGGTCGAGCACGACGGCCGTCCAGCGCTCACGCAGCGCCTCGACGAGCGCCGCGTGGTCGCCGTCGTCGAGCCGCAGCCAGTGCAGCCCGAGCGAGGCGCGGCCTACCAGCGCGGCGCCGTGCGCCTCGGCCACGCGCAGCAGGTCGGGCAGGTCGGTCTGGAAGGCCGGCACCTTCACGACCAGGCCGGCCGGCGAGCGCTGCCCGTCGCGCTGTGCCTCCCAGAGCGCGTCGTCGTCCTCCACCAGCTCCACGCGCAGCCCCGCGTCGCGCAGGAGCCGCTCGGCCGCCTCCGCCTGGGCCACCGCGGTGGCGCCGCCGAAGCGCGCCAACAGCGCCCCGCTCCCGTCCGCCCAGCCCACATCCAGTCCGAGCTGCTCGAGGCGCGCGTGCGAGAGCGCGAGTGCCGCGCGGCCGAGGGCGTCCGGGTCGCTCGAGCGGCCCACCGCGGTCGCCGTGGCCGGGGGCAGAGGATGGAGGCGCACCGACACCTCGAGGATGGCCCCCAGCCGGCCGAACGACCCCGCGAACAGCTTGGCCAGGTCGTAGCCGGCGACGTTCTTGATGACCTTGCCGCCGCTCTTCGCCACCGTGCCGTCGGCCAGCGCGATCCGCATCCCGACCACCAGGTCGCGCACGCCGCCGTAGCGGGTGCGAAGCGGCCCCGAGTCGTTCGTGGCCACCACGCCGCCGATCGTCGAGCCAAGGTCGGGCGGGTCCAACGCGAGCATCTGGCCGGCCCCGGCGAAGCGTCGCTGGGCCGCGGCAAGCGGTACGCCGGCCTCCAAGACGGCGGTGAGGTCACCCGCGTTGTGCTCCACGATCTCGTCCAGGCCCTCGGTCGAGAGCTCGGCGTCCGGCTCCCCGGCCGCCCAGGCCAGCTTCGTCCCGGCTCCCCGCACGCGGACGGTCCCGTCGGCCGAGGCGAGCGCGTCGGCGAGCGCCGCCATCAGAATCGCTCCGCCACGCCCGCCTGCTCGAGCGGGTGGCGCCGGTAGGGGCCCGGCACCTCCCCGCACAGGCGCGGCGTGGGCATCACCTTGCCGGGGTTCGAGCGCTGCTCGGGGTCGAACGCGCAGCGCAGGCGCTGGAACGCGCCGAGGTCGGCGTCGCTGAACATGTCGGGCATGTAGCGCTTCTTGTCGACGCCCACGCCGTGCTCGCCCGTGATCGAGCCGCCCGCGTCCACGCAGACCTTGACGATCATCCCGGCGCACTCCTCGGCGCGCTTGGCCTCGCCGGGACGGGAAGCGTCGTAGCAGACGAGCGGGTGCAGGTTGCCGTCGCCGGCGTGGAAGACGTTTGCCACCTGGAGGTCGTACTCGCGCCCGAGCTCGTCGATCCGCCCGAGCACCTCGGCGAGCCGCGTCCGCGGGATCACGCTGTCCTGCACGTAGTAGTTGGGCGCGATGCGGCCCATCGCCGCGAAGGCCGCCTTGCGCGCGCGCCAGATCAGCTCGCGCTCGGCCTCGTCGCGGGCCACGCGGATCGAGTCGGCGCCGGCGCGATCGCAGATGGCCTTGACCTCCTCGAAGCGCGTGTCGCACTCGGCCTCCGAGCCGTCCAGCTCGACCACCAGCGCGGCGCCGGCGTCGGGCGGGTAGCCGGCGCCGGTGGCGCCCTCGGCGGCGCGGATCGAGAGGTTGTCCATCATCTCGATCGCCCCCGGCACGATGCCGGCCGAGACGATCTCGGAGACGACCTCGCCGGCCTGCACCGTCGAGCCGAAGAACGCCACCAGGGTGCGCACCGTCTCGGGCCTGGGCGCCACCCGCAGCCAGATCTTCGTCGCCACGCCGAGCGTGCCCTCGGAGCCGACGAAGGCGCCGAGCAGGTCGAGGCCGGGCGCGTCGAGCTTCTTGCCGCCGAGCCGCACCAGCTCGCCGTCGGGCAGCACCAGCTCCAGGCCCGTCACGTAGTTGGCGGTGAAGCCGTACTTGAAGCAGTGGGCGCCGCCCGAGTTCTCGGCCACGTTGCCGCCGATCGTGCAGACGATCTGCGAGGAGGGGTCGGGCGGGTAGAAGTGGTCGGGCGCCACGGCCTCGGAGACCGCTATGTTCGTCACGCCCGGCTCCACCGCCACGCGCTGGTTCGGCAGGTCGACCTCGACGATCCGGCGCAGGCGGCTGAGCGAGATCAGCACGCCGTCCTCCACCGGCAGGGCCCCGCCGGACAGGCCGGAGCCCGCCCCCCGCGCCACGAACGGCACGGCGGCCCGGTGGCAGGCCTGCACGACCGCCTGGACCTCCTCGGCCGACCCCGGCAGCACGACCGCGCCGGGGGTGACCGCGTACTGGAGCAGCCCGTCCGACTCGTAGGTGCGCAGCTGGTGCTCGTGGGTGACCACGTGCTCGGCACCGACCGCGGCCCGCAGCTCCGCCACGAGCGGCTCGAGATCGGCGCCGGCGGTCAGTCCACGACCATCCAACCGAGCACCCCTGTGGATTGCAGGTAGACCAGCAGGCACATGATCAGCACGAGCACGACGCTCCAGCCGACCACCTTACGGAACAGGTCTCCCTCCTGGCCGGCGAGGCCCACGGCCGCCGCCCGATCGCCAGGTTCTGGGGCGAGATCATCTTGCACAGCACGCCGCCCGAGCTGTTGGCGGCGGCGATCAGCGTCCGCGACATCACCGCGGTGATGATGATCGCCCTGGGCTTCAGGCCGATCAAGGCGGCCGCCATCGCGCTCGTGGCGAACACCGCGCCTGGCGACGATCACCGCCTGGATGCGCTGGTCGCCCGAGATCGCGCCGAAGGAGCGCCGCAGCACGGCGAAGTGCCCGGTGGCGACCGTCATGTTGTAGAGCCAAATGGCCGTGACGACGATTCACATGATCGGGAAGAGGCCGAAGGCCGCGCCCTCGCTGGCCGACAGCGCGGTCTGCCCGACCGGCATCCCGTAGACGATCAGCGCGACCAGCATCGACACGCCGAGCGCGATCAGCGACGCCCACTGAGCCTTCATCTTCAGTCCGCCGAGCAGCACGAACAGGCAGATCAGGGGGAGCGCGGCGAAGATCGCGGTCAGCCCGAGCGAGTCGGAGACCGGGCTGAAGTCCTGCTGGTACATCGCCCCTGGTTTGCCCGGTGCCGGGGTGGAGAAACAGGAAGCGGTGCGCGTCTCGCTCTTCGTCACCTGCTTCAACGACACGCTGTATCCGCAGACCGGACGTGCCGTCGTGCGGCTCCTGGAACGGCTCGGGTGCGAGGTGGACTTCCCGCTCGAGCAGACCTGCTGCGGGCAGATGCACATGAACTCGGGCTACGCGCGGGAGGGGGTGGCGCTGGCGCGGCGCTTCGAGCGGGTGTTCTCCGACGCCGAGAACGTCGTGGTGCCTTCGGCATCGTGCGCCGGGATGCTGCGTCAACAGCTGGCTGGGGAGGGGCCGCCCGTGTACGAGCTGTCCGAGCTCCTCGTCGACCGGCTGGGCGTGGAGGAGGTGGGCGCGCACTTCCCGCACCGGGTCACCTTCCATCCCACCTGCCATTCGTTGCGCGAGCTCGGCGTGGGCGATCGGCCGCTCCGCCTGCTCCGCGCGGTGAGCGGGATCGAGCTTGTCGAGCTGCCCGAGGCCCGTGAGTGCTGCGGGTTCGGCGGGACGTTCGCGGTCAAGAACGCGGAGGTGTCGTCGGCGATGGTGGCGGACAAGGTGCGGGCCGTGCTCGACACCGGGGCCGAGATCGTCTGCGCCGCCGACAACTCGTGCCTGATGCAGATCGGCGGGGCGCTGTCGCGGCAGCGGACCGGGGTGCGCACGATGCACCTGGCCGAGGTGCTGGCGTCGTGAGCTTCGCTCAGTCAGCCTCCACCGCCCTCCGCGACTCCCAGCTCCGCCGCAATCTCTCCAAGGCGACGACCACGATCCGCGCCAAACGCGAGAGCGTCGTCGCCGAAGTGCCCGACTGGGCCGAGCTGCGCCGCGCCGGCCGGGCGATAAAGGACGCCTCCTTGGTTGCCCTCGATCAGCACCTCTCTTCGTTCGAGTCCGCCGTGGTCTCCGCGGGCGGGGTCGTGCACTGGGCCAACGACGGCAATGAGGCGTGCGCGATCGTCGCCGGTCTCGCACGGGGGGCCGGGGTGGACGAGGTCGTCAAGGTCAAGTCGATCGCCACCGACGAGATCAAGCTCAACGAGGCGCTCGCTTCGGCCGGTGTCCGAGCCGTCGAGACCGACCTGGCGGAGCTGATCGTCCAGCTCGGAAACGACGTTC
>JBOGXS010000046.1:0-9315 GCA_050693815.1 Thermoleophilaceae bacterium
GGTGTGGCCGCAGCGCGCGGCGAGCCGGGCGATGTGCGGGCCGGCCGCCTCGGGGTCGCAGGAGGCGTCGCCCAGGGCGCGGGCGAGCTCGGACATCGCACCCGGCGCGCGTCCAGCCATCAGGCGAGCCGAGTGCGGCAGCACCACGGCGTTGGTCTCGGCGTGCGGGGTACCCGCGCTGCGCACGATGGTCTGGCAGAGCGCGTGGTGGAAGGCGCTGCCCGCGGAGCCTATGGCCCAGCCGGCCAGCAGGGCTCCCAGCGCGAGCCGCTCGCGCTCGGGCGGCTCGCGGGTCACGCCCTCCGCCAGCAGCGTGGCGGCCCGCAGCGCGGCCATGTCGGCGACGGGGTTGCGCAGCGGCGTGTAGAGCGCCTCCATGGCGTGGGCCAGCGCATTCATTGCGCTCGCCGCGAGGCCGGTGAGCGGGGCGCTCGCCATCAGCTCCGGGTCGGCCACCACTAGCGCCGGCCGCACCAGGCGCGCTCCCTCGACGCCGGGGGGAAGGCGGTGGAAGGCCGTCAGCTCAGCGCCGGAGAGCGTCGTGGGGATCGCCGCGCAGCGGCCGCCGGTCGTACCCGCAAGCGCCTTGGCCGTGTCGATGACCCGACCGCCGCCCAGCGCGACGAGCGGGCGCGCGCCGTCCAGCCGGCCGAGCAGCTGGGCGGAGATCTCGTCCACCCGTCCGGCCGGCACGTGGAGCACGTCTTCGCCCGCGAGCCCGGGCAGGCTCGCCGCCGCGCGCTCGGTGGACAGCAGCAGGAAGCCCTCGAATCCCGACCGCTCGAGCAGCGCCGGCGCCTCGGCGGCCACGCCCGGGCCGAACCGGATGGTGCGCTCGCCGTCGCGCCAGGTGAAGTCCTCGCCCGTGTTGAAGCCCTCCGCCACGGTCGGGCATTGTGGCGGAGGGCTTCGACGGGCGGCGGCTCACGGCCCTACGGCCTCGGCCCTCCCGCCAGCGAGCAGAACAGGTCGCCGAGCACGCCCTGTCCCTGGAACGCCGTGATCGTCAGCACGACCGGGGAGCGCCGGTTCGGCCCGAACAGCTCCACCACGAGGCCGAGCAGGTTCAGGTCGAGCGGGCCCAGCACGAGCCGCAGCACCTTGCAGCTCGGGCCCTCCGCCTGGGCGGCGCCGGCCTCCTGGCCCCCTACCACCGCGGTAGCCCGGAAGGCGCGGATCGGCCTACCCCGCATGCGCGAGTTGAGCGACCGCACGACCTTCCTCGAGTGGGCGCGGGCGCCCACCGACCGTCGCAGCCGGATCGACGAGCGGGCCAGGCTGCAGAACAGCCGCCCGAGCACGCCGCTCTCGCGACCCCGCCGGATGCCGAAGATCCGCAGGTTGACCTCGCTCAGATCGACCCTCAGGCCGAGCAGGTCGAGCTGCAGGTCCTCGAGCCTCAGCGTCAGGACGCGGCAGCGCGAGCGCTGGGCGACCACGGCGAGCCGCACGTTGCGCCGGACCGTCCGGCGCGCGCCGCTGTCGTCGATCAGGCGGGCCGTCAGCCGGCCGCGGCCGACGATCTGGCGGCCGCTCACCGCGAACTTCTTCACCGACACGTCGACCGTGACGGTGCCCTCGCCGCGCGTCCTGTTGGGCGCTGCGGCGGCCGGCGCTGCCGCGACCAGCGCGGCGACCACGGCGGCAAGAACGAGCAATCTCACTCGCATGGACGTCCTCCTGTCTGGGGATGGGTGCCTGGGCGAAGCGCCCTTACACAAATGGAGACGGCCGCAGACCTACGGAGTTGGAGTGTTGCGCGCCTCGCGTTCCAGGAGCCCCTCGGCCTCCGCCACGGCGCCGTCCGGGAGGGCGCTGGACAGCGCCCGCAGGTAGGCCTTGCCCGACGCCTCCAGGATGTCCGTCGACACGCCCGCGCCCGACGCGAGGCGCCCGTCGAGCTCGAGCAGCACGGTCACCTCGCCGAGGGCGTCGCGGCCGCCGGTCACGGCCGACACGTGGTACTCCTTCAGCCGCGCGTCGTGGCCGGTCGCGGCGTTGATCGCGCTGAAGAAAGCGTCCACCGGGCCGTCGCCGGTGAACGACCCCGAGCCCACCGACCCGTCCGGCATCCGCACCGTGACCTTGGCCAGCGGCGCGCGCACGTTCGATGCCTCCACCTCGAAGGATTCGATGGCGAACGCCGCCGGCGCCTGCTTCATCTCGTCGGAGACGATCGCCTCGAGGTCGAGCGCGGTGACCTTCTTCTTCTTGTCCGCCAGGTCCTTGAAGCGCTTGAAGGCGGTGTTGAGCGCGGCGCCGTCCACCTGGAAGCCGAGCTCCTCGAGCGCCTTGCGAAGCGCGTGCCGCCCGGAGTGCTTGCCGAGCACGATCGAGTTCGCCTCCAGCCCGATCGTGGTGGCGTCCATGATCTCGTACGTGGTCCGCTCCTTGAGCACGCCGTCCTGGTGGATGCCCGCCTCGTGGGCGAAGGCGTTGCGGCCCACGATCGCCTTGTTGGGCTGGACCGGGTAGCCGGTCAGGCGCGACACGAGCCGCGAGGTGCGCGCGATCTCGCGCGTGTTGATCTGAGTGCAGAGGTCGACGCTCGACTCGCGCGTGTGCAGCAGCATCACGATCTCCTCGAGCGACGCGTTGCCCGCGCGCTCACCGATCCCGTTCACAGCGCACTCCACCTGGCGGCATCCGGCCCGCAGGCCCGCGAACGAGTTGGCCACGGCCAGACCGAGGTCGTCGTGGCAGTGCACCGACACGGTCACGTCGTGCAGCGCCGGCACCAGCTCGTACAGGCGCCGGAACATCTCGGCGTACTCGTGGGGCATCGTGTAGCCGACGGTGTCGGGGACGTTGATGGTCGTGGCGCCCTCCTCGACGGCCGCGGCGACCACCTCGGCCATGAACTCCACCTCTGAGCGCGAGCCGTCCTCGGGCGAGAACTCCACGTCTTCGGTGTACTCGCGCGCGTGGGCCACCGCCGCGCGGGCCTGACCCAGCACGTCTTCGCGGGTTGTCTGGAGCTTGCGCTCGATGTGGATGTCGCTGGTGGCGATGAAGGTGTGGATGCGCGGGCGCTCGGCGTCCCTGACGGCGTTCCAGGCGGAGTCGATGTCCTGCTTGGAGGTCCGCGCCAGACCGCAGATCACCGGCCCCTCCACCTCGCGCGCGATCGCCTGCACCGCCTCGAAGTCACCCGGTGAGGTGACCGGAAAGCCGGCCTCGATCACGTCCACCCCCAGGCGCGCCAGCTGGTGCCCGATCTCGACCTTCTCCTGCGTGTAGAGCGAGATCCCCGGCGACTGCTCCCCGTCTCGGAGCGTCGTGTCGAAGATCGTTACCCGGTCCGCCATGTCGTTCCCTTCCTGTCTCCTCCTGCGATTCCCTTGAGCTTGCGGCTTCTCGCGGCCGCCACGCATGCGCTCCCCCTAGCGGGGGAGGAGAAGGAGAAGTCGCAGGTCGGCCAGGCGCGACATGGAGACGAAGCGTACACGGTGGGGTCGCCCACCGCGGTATCGTGGACCCGGCATGAGGACACAGTCCGGGACGGCTGCCGACATCAAGGACTCGATCCTCGACGCTGTCGGCGAGACGCCGCTCGTCCGCCTCTCCCGGCTCGGCGGCGCGCTCAAGCCGCAGCTGGTGGCCAAGGTCGAGGCGCTCAACCCGGGCGGCTCGATCAAGGACCGCGCCGCGGTCGCGCTGATCGAGGCTGCCGAGCGCGACGGGAGGCTCAAGCCGGGCGGCACGATCGTCGAGCCGACCAGCGGGAACACCGGCACGGGCCTGGCAATCGCGGCGTCGCTGAAGGGCTATCGCGTGATCGCGGTGATGCCCGACAAGATGTCCAAGGAGAAGATCGACCTGCTGCGCGCCTACGGCGCCGAGGTGGTGGTGGCCCCCACCGAGGTGCCGCCCGAGTCGCCCGAGTCCTACTACCGGGTGGCCGACCGGCTGACGGAGGAGATCCCGGGCGCCTTCCAGCCGAACCAGTACCGCAACCAGGCCAATCCCGAGGCCCACTACCGCTTTACCGGCCCCGAGCTGTGGCGCCAGTCGGGCGGCGCGATCACCCACTTCGTGGCGGGCGTGGGCACCGGCGGCACCATCACGGGCGTGGCGCGCTACCTGCGCGAGCAGAACCCCGACATCGAGGTGATCGGGGCCGACCCGGTGGGCTCGATCTTCTCGAACGACGAGGTCAAGCCCTACCTGGTGGAGGGCGTCGGCGAGGACTTCTGGCCCGAGACCTTCGACCCGTCGGTGGTCGATCGCTATGTCACGGTCTCGGACAAGGACTCCTTCCTGTGGACGCGCCGGCTCGCCCAGACCGAGGGGATCCTCGCCGGCGGCTCGTGCGGGCTGGCCGTCTACGCCGCATACCAGGTGGCGCGCGAGGTGGACGACCCATCGGCGATGGTGGCCGTGATCCTGCCCGACGGCGGACGCTCCTACCTGTCCAAGGTCTTCAACGACGCCTGGATGCGCCAGTACGGCTTCCTCGAGCGAACCGAGGAGCTGACCGTCGGGGACGTGCTGCGCCGCAAGCACGACGAGGGCGAGATCCCGCCGCTCCTCACGGTCGAGTCGCACGCCAAGGTGCGCGACGCCGTCTCCCTGCTGCACGAGCACCGCGTCTCGCAGCTTCCGGTGGTGTCGGGGCACGACCCGCACACGGTGGTGGGATCCGTGAGCGAGCGCGGCCTCCTGCGCCACGCGATGGACGACCCGGCCCTGCTCGGCGCCGAGATCGTCGACGTGATGGAGCCCCCGTTCCCCGCCGTGGCCTCCGAGGACGCCGTTCGGGAGGCCGTCGAGCTGCTGGCGGACAAGCGCGAGGCCGTGCTGGTGAACATGGACGGCCGCGCCGCCGGGATCCTCACCCGGGCCGACCTGCTCGAGTCGCTGGCCCGGTGACCGGAGACGATCGCTCCGGCGCGGGCCAGCCCGCGCCCTCGCGCAAGGCGCGCTTCGCCACCAAGGCGGTCCATGCCGGGCTCGACCCGGACCCCAGCTACGGCTCGGTCATTCCGCCGATCCACCAGACCTCGACCTACGTGCAGCCCGCTCCGGGCGAGTTCGTGGAGGACTACGACTACGCGCGCTCGGCGAATCCCACCCGGGCCGCCCTGGAGCGCGCCCTTGGGGAGCTCGAGGGCGGGCTCGGCTCGTGCTTCTCGAGCGGCATGGCGGCCACGCACGCGCTGCTCACCGCCCACTGCCGCGCCGGCGACCACGTGATCCTGCCGACCGACCTCTACGGCGGCACCTACCGGCTGCTCGACAAGGTGCTGACCCGTTTCGGGCTCGCCTACGACCTGGTCGACCAGGCCGACCTCGACGCGCTCGAGCGGGCGCTGCGCCCCGAGACGAGGTTGATCTGGGTCGAGACCCCAACCAACCCGCTGCTGGGGGTGGTGGACATCGAGGCCGTGGTCACGCGCAAGGGCGGGGCGATCGTGGCCGTGGACAACACCTTCGCCACGCCGGTGGTGCAGCGCCCGCTCGAGCTCGGCGCCGACGCCGCCGTACACTCCGCGACCAAGTACCTGGGCGGGCACTCGGACGTGGTCGGCGGCGCGGTCGTGGTGCGCGACCCGGAGCTGCACGAGCGGGTGCGCTTCGTCCAGAACGCGATCGGGGCGGTGCCGGGACCGTTCGACTGCTTCCTCGTGCACCGCGGCCTACGCACGCTCCACCTGCGCGTGGCCGCCCACACCGAGAACGGCCGCGCGGTGAGCGAGCTGCTGCGCGGGTCCGAGGGGGTCTCGGACGTGCGCTGGCCGGGCTTCGGGGGGATGGTGTCGTTCCGCCATCCCGAGGCCACCCGCATCGCCGCCGCCACGGAGATCTTCGCCCTGGCCGAGTCGCTCGGCGGGGTGGAGTCGCTGATCGAGGTGCCGCAGGCGATGACCCACCAATCCGTGGAGGACTCCGCCGCAGCCGTGCCACCCGACCTGGTGCGGCTGTCGTGCGGCGTGGAGGCGGCGGAGGACCTCGTGGACGACCTGCGCCAGGCGCTGGCCGGCTAGAGCGGTCGCTGCGCGCCCGGCAGAGCCGGGCGCTTGCGCACTACAGGCTGACCGTCCGGCCCGCGTCGAAGCCGTCGCTCTCGGCGATCCGGTCGACCACGTCCTGGGGCACCGGCGAGTCGGTCGTGACGAGCATCGTGGCCACTCCCCCCAGGTGGTCGGCGTCCGGGCGGCGCCCCACCGCGGCGCCGCTGATGTTGATCCCGGACTCGCCGAACAGCGTGCCCACGCGGCCGATCATCCCCGGCTGGTCCACGTAGCGGAACACGGCCAGGTTCTCCTCGAGCTGGACGTTGAAGCGAGAGCCCCACGCCTCGAGCAGGTGCGGGCGGTGCTGGCGCCCGAGGGTGGTGCCCACCACCCGCGTGTGGGCCCCGCCGCTGACCACCGCCACGCGCACGAGGTCGGTGAAGTCGCGCGCGTGCGCGGAGCTCGTCTCCACGACGTGGATCCCGCGCTCCTCGGCGAGTCCGGGCGCGTTCACGTCGTTGACCTCCTCCTCGATGTGCCCGGCCAGGACCCCCTTCAGCACCTGCACCGTCAGCAGGCGGGTGTCGCGCTCGGCGATCCGGCCCCGATACTCGATCTCGAGCGCGTCGACCGAGGTGCCCTCGGCCAGCGCCACGGCGATCCGGCCCAGGTCGCGCGCCAGCGGCAGGAAGGGGCCGAGCGCCTCCAGGTCCTCGGGCGCGACGGCGGGCACGTTGACCGCGCTCGTGACCACCCCGCCGGTTAGCGCGGCCACCACCTGCTCGGCGGCCTGGAAGCCGGCCCGGTCGGTGGCCTCCGCCGTCGACGCGCCCAGGTGTGGCGTGACCACGACGTTGGGATAGCCGAACAGCGGGTGCGAGGTGGCCGGCTCCTCGCGAAAGACGTCGAGGGCGGCGCCCGCGACCTTCCCCGAGTCGAGCGCGTCGCGCAGGTCGCTCTCGACCAGCAGCTTGCCGCGCGCCACGTTGACCACGCGCACGCCGTCCTTCATCTTCGCGAAGGCCTCGGCGTCGAGCCAGTTCTCGGTCTCCGGGGTGACGGGGAGGTGGATCGTCACGAAGTCGGCCTGGGCGTACAGCTCGTCGCTGCTGTCGGCGCGCTCCACGCCGAGGTCGCGGAAGCGCTCCCCGGCCACGTACGCGTCGAAGGCCACCACGTGCATGCCGAAGCCGAGCGCGCGCTGGGCCACCAGCTGGCCGATGCGCCCGAGCCCGAGCACGCCGAGCGTCTTCTCGTACACCTCGACGCCGCTGAACTCCGACCGCTCCCACCTGCCGGACACGAGCGTGCCATGGGCCTGCGGGACCTTGCGCGCCAGCGCCAGCAGCATGGCCATCGTGTGCTCGGCGGCGGTGATCACGTTCGACTGCGGCGCGTTGGCCACGACCACGCCGCGCTTGGTGGCGGCCTCCACGTCGACGTTGTCCACCCCCACCCCGGCGCGGCCGACGGCCTTGAGCCGGTTGGCGCGCTCGATCAGGTCCGCGCTCAGCTTCGTGGCCGACCGGATCAGCAGGCCGTCGAACTCCCCGATGCGCCGCTCGAGCTCGCCGTCGTCCCAGTCGGTGCCGAGCTCCACGTCGAAGCCGGCGTCGCGCAGGAGCTGGACTCCCGAGTCGCCGATCTTCTCCTTGACGAGGACCCTCACGACCACGCTACGCGGCGGAGCCCGCCGGCACGCCCGCCTCGAGGAAGACGCGCTGCGCCGCCGCCACCCCGGCGCCGAGCTCGGCCTCGTGCCCGAGGTCGCGCAGGGTCATCTCGAGCGCGGCGACCGTGACCACGACGTCGAAGGCGCCGAAGTAGCCGCAGTGGGCGATGCGGGCGATCTTCCCCTTCAGGCGCCCCTGGCCGCCGGCGATGGTGACGCCATAGCGGTCGCGCATGGTCTTCGGGACGGCGGCGCCGTCGATCGACTCCGGCAGCCGGACGGCGGTGACGACGTTGGCGTTCTCGTCCGGCTCGCCGAGCAGGTCCAGCTCGAGGGCGCGCGCTGCCTCGCGCGTGGCCCGGCCGAGCAGGCGGTGGCGCTGGTACACCGCCTCGAGCCCCTCCTGCTCGATCAGGCCCAGCGCCACGTCGAGCGCCTCCACGAGGCCGACCGCGGGGGTGAAGGGGCTGTCGGGCGGATCCTTGCGCTGACCGTCGACCGTCCGGGCCCAGTCGAAGTAGTAGCGCGACCCGCCGGGGTTCGCCGCCGCGCGCTGCAGGGCCGCCTCGTTCGGGCTGGCGAAGCCGAGCCCGGGCGGCGCCATGAGCGCCTTCTGGGAGCCGGCCACCACCACGTCGACACCCCAGTCGTCCTGGGGCAGCGGCACGGCGCCCATGGCCGAGATGGCGTCCACGGCGATCAGGGCGCCGTGGCGGTGGGCGACGTCGGTCAGCTCCCGCACGTCGTTGACGACCCCGGTGGAGGTCTCCGACTGGGTGGTGAAGACGACCTCCACGCCGGACCCGCCGGCGAGCCGGCGGGCGAGCTCGGCGGGGTCCACCTTCCGGCCCCACTCGGTCTCCCAGTAGACGGGCTCGGCGCCGTGGGCCCGGCACAGCTCGGCCCAGCGCTCGCCGAACTTGCCGCAGCCCGCCACCAGGGCGGGCTCGCCCGGCCGAACCAGGTTGGCGACCGCGGACTCCATCGCGCCGCTGCCGGAGGCGGCGAACACCAGCACCTCGTTGCGCGTCTGGAAGACGAGCTTGAGGCGTTCGAGCGTCCGCGCGTAGACCTCCACGAAGACCGGCGCGCGGTGGTAGAGCATCGGCTGCGCCATCGCCTGCGACACGGCGGGCGGCAGCGGCGTCGGGCCCGCGGTCATCAGGTACCGCTTGAGGAAAAGGTCGGCCATCGGCCGGCGAGGATACTCCGCGGTCAGGTCACCAGCAGGCGGGCGGCGGCCGCCGCCGCGGTGAGCGCCGCCCGGACCGAGTTGGACTCGTCGAGCTCGCGCTCGATGTCGTCGCGGAACTCCTCGCTTGTGAGCAACGCCACCAGGATCAGGAGCCACACGAGCGTGGCCAGCACCGCCAGGACCAGGCTGATGATCCCCACGATCCAGCCCGCCTGGGCGAGCCCGGCGTGCTTCCCCGTCTCCCCGCGCTCGACCCTGCGCTTGCCCTTGCGGGACTGGACGATGCCGAAGATCGCCAGGCCCAGGGAGACGACAGACGACACGCCCGCGGACACGATGAGCAGGCCGCCCGCGATCAGGGAGAAGACGAAGCCGGAGACGGCCGGCCCGTTGTCGGGCTCGGGCGGGGCGTAGCCCCAGCCGGGGGGCGGCTGCGGCGAGCCGGGAGGCGGCCGCTGCGAGCCGGGGGGCGGCTGCGGCGAGCCGGGAGG
>JBOGXS010000047.1:0-4151 GCA_050693815.1 Thermoleophilaceae bacterium
GGCCTCGCCCTCGTCACGGCCGGCCGGGCGCCCGTCGCCGGCGTCCGGCTGCGACGGGGCGGCTTCGGCCGAGGCCTCGGCCGTCGGCGCCGGGGCCGTCGCGCCGGCTCTGTTGCCGAACGCCCGGGCGGCCTCCTCCTCCTCGACGCTCGACGCGGCGACCTTCACGTTGAGGCCGGCGTTGCGCAGGACCTCCAGGGCCTCCTTGCTGGTGATGCCCCGTTCCTTCGCTATTTCGTGGACGCGCTTTCTTGCCATTCCTGAACTAAGTCTATGGTCTCCTGGGTCACTTTCACGGGGCCCCGAAACGCCCCCACAAGCGGGCGGCCTCCGGCGAGGCGCCCCGCACACTCGGGGCGGTCGCAGACGTACGCGCCCCGCCCGTCGGCCCGGGCGGCGGGGTCGGGCCGGACCCCGCCGTCCTGGCCGCGCACCAGCCGAAGCAGCGCCCGCTTGGGAAGCGAGCGCCGGCAGCTGACGCACTGGCGAAGCGGCTCTACGACCGCTCTTCCTCTGCCTCGGCCGGGGCGGCCGCCTCGGTCGGCTCGGCCGGCTCGGCCGGCGGCTGCTCCTCCACGACCTCCTCCGCCGCGGGCTGCTCCTCTACGACCTCCTCCGCGGACGGCTGCTCCCCCAGGACCTCCTCCACCGACGGCTGCTCCTCGACCAGCTCTTCCACCGAGGGCACGCCGGCGAGCTCGTCGGGCGCGGAAGCCTCCGCGGGGGGCTCCTGCTCCGCGGCGGGCCCCTCCTCCGCGGGGGGCTCCTCTCCCTCCCCCTCCTCCGGCGGCACCACGTGGTCGGTTTCCTTGCCCTCCAGCTCCTGGTGGACGGGCAGGCCGCAGTAGCGCGAGCCCGGCAGCGACGCGTTCGGGCAGCGCTTGCCGTTGGCGAGGATCGCGGCGCAGCGGCCGGCCACCTCCTCCTCCGCATAGCCCATCGTCGCCTCCTCCTCGGCGAACTCGGTCTCGGAGCGGATGTCCACCCGCCAGCCGGTCAGCCGAGCCGCCAGGCGCGCATTCAGCCCGTCCTTGCCGATCGCCAGCGAGAGCTGGTCGTCGGGCACGATCACCGTGGCCTGCTTGGCCTCGTCGTCCACCAGCACCTCGCGCACGCGCGCGGGCGAGAGCGCCTTCGCCACGAAGCGCGCGGGCTCCTCGTTGAAGGGGATGATGTCGATCTTCTCGCCGCGCAGCTCGGACACCACCATCCGCACACGCGAGCCGCGCGGGCCCACGCAGGCGCCCACCGGGTCGACCCCGCTGGCGTGCGAGACCACCGCGATCTTCGAGCGGTAGCCCGGCTCGCGGGCCACGTTCTGTATCTCGACCAGCCCATCGGCGATCTCCGGCACCTCGAGCTCGAACAGCGACCGGATCAGCTCCGGCGAGCGGCGCGACACGATGATCGACGGCCCCTTGGCCTGGTTCGAGACGTCGGTGATGATCGCCTTGACGCGCTGGCCGTGGTCGTAGCGCTCGCCGTGCACCTGCTCGCCGCGCGGCAGCAGCGCCTCCACGCGCTCGCGCAGCTGCACCAGCGTGTAGCGCGAGTCCGACTGCTGGACGATGCCGGTGATCAGCTCGCCCACGCGGTCCTGGTACTCGGTGAACATCATGTCCCGCTCGGCCTCGCGGATGCGTTGGAGGATCACCTGCTTGGCCGTCTGGGCGGCGATGCGGCCGAAGTCGTGGGGCGTGACGTCGTGCTCCTCGATCTGGTTGCGGTACTGAAGGAGCCGCTCCTGGTCGATCTCGGGTGGCTCGGGATAGACGAGCTCGCCGGTCTCGGGATCGACCGTGGGCTCGCCCGCCTCCTCCTCGACCTCGTCGAGCAGCTGCTCCTCGAGGTCGGGCGGCAGGATCAGCTCGTAGACGCGGAAGTCGCCGCTGCCGCGGTCTACCTCCACGCGCGCGTACTGGGCCGCGTCCTGGGTCTTCTTGTAGGCCGACAGCAGCGCGTCCTCCAGCGCCGCCATCAGGCGATCGGCGGAGATGCCCTTCTCGCGCTCGAGGACCCCGACCGCCTCGACGATCTCCTTGGTCATCTCTTCCCCTTTACTCCCTTCCCTGCGCGGCCGGCCGAGCCGGCCGCTTCGGGCAGCAAGTTACTCCGGTTGATCTCCGAGTATGGGATGGACACGACTCCCGCGTCGGCCGCCACCGTCACCTCGTCGTCCGAGGCGCCGACCAGCTCGCCCGTGTAGCTGTGGTGGCCGTCACGCGGCTCGCGCAGCCTCACCCGCGCGCGCCGCCCGATGAAGCGCCGGAAGTGGTCCGGCTTGGTCAGCGGCCGCTGCGGCCCAGGCGACGAGACCTCGAGCCCGTAGTCCACGAGCAGGTCGCGCAGGTGCCCGGTGACGCGCTCGCAGAGCGCGAGATCGACCCCACTCGGGTGGTCGATCAACAGGCGCAGCCGCTCGCCCCCCACCTTCTCGCACGCAAGCACCTCGACCTCCGGCTCGGCAGAGGCGAGTCGCTCTTCGATGTCGATCTGGAGGGGGGTGGTCTGCACCGATTCCAAACCCTGTGCAGCTGGCCAAGCCAGCTGCTTCGGGCGGCCGAAAAAAAGGTGGACCGCGAGGCCCACCTTCAGGCGCCGCCCCGCGGGGCGGCGTACGACTGAAAGATGTGAGTAACGAGTATAGACGGGCCGCCAGAAAGTGCTCTCCGCCTGCCGCAGCCGCCGAGTGTCGAGTTGATCGGCCTGGGGCCGAGTAAGTCGACAGTCAGTGTGGGCTCAGGCTTCCAGGAGCAGCGTCACCGGCCCGTCGTTGACGAGCGAGACCTGCATGCGCGCGCCGAAGGCGCCGCCCTGGGCGCCCAGGGCGGAGCGCACGCGTTCGTAGAGCGGCTCGGCGGCCTCGGGGCGGGCGGCCTCGACGAAGCTCGGGCGGTTGCCCCTGCGGGCATCGCCGTAGAGGGTGAACTGGGACACCACCAGCAGCTCGCCGCCCACGTCGCGGACCGACAGGTTCATGCGCCCCGCGCCGTCCTCGAAGACCCGCAGGCGCTCCAGCTTCGCCGCGATCCGGTCGGCCTCGTCGGGCCCGTCGCCCTCCCTGACGCCGAGCAGCACAAGCAGCCCGACACCGATCCGGGCCACCTCCTCGCCGTCGACCGCCACGGCCGCCTCGCTCACCCGCTGAACCAGCGCGCGCACGCGCCCGTACTCTGCCCGAATGGCCGCCCCGGAGGTCGTGGACGCCTACCTGGCCTCGATGCCGGACCTCCGCGCGCGCCGGCGTGCCCGCCCCCGGCCTCGACGAGCGCGCCCTGGACCGCCTGCTCGGCCTGGTGGCCGAGGCGGCGGTGACGGTGCGCCGCCGATGCGCTGCTCGAGACGATTTGGGAGCTTCCGATGGTGCGCTCGCCCGGCACCGTCCTGGTCTGGGGCCGCATAGCGACCCCTGGGCAGGACAGCTCCCCGAGGTCGCGCCAACGGCGTGATCCGTCCTAGGCCTAGGACTCCTGCAAACCTAGGCCGCCCGCAGGCGCTCGCGGAAGGCGCGGTAGTCCTTGCGGTCGGGGCGCATGTTCGCCGCCAGGGCGGCGTGGCGGCGCGCCTGGGCCGTCCGGCCGGTGTTGGCCAGCGAGCGCCCCAAGCAGAAGTGGGCGTAGTCGTTGACCGGGTGGCGCTCCACCACCGCCGCGAACTCCTCGGCCGCCTGCTCGAAGCGCGACGAGCGGAAGTAGGCGCGGCCGAGCGCCTCCCGGATCGAGCTCTTGTCCGGCTCGAGCGAGCGGGCGCGCTCGAGCGGGATCGAGGCCGCCATGAAGTCGCCGGCGTCCAGCAGCTCGCTGCCCTTGCGGAACAGGTCGTATGCGTCCTCGCCGCTCATCCCTCCACAGTATTCCCTCGCTGCGCCGCCGGCCGAGCCGGCGGCTTGCGCCCGGCGGGCGCGCGAAGGGCCTCCACCTCGACGAGTATCGCGGCGGCCACGGCCTCCTTCGACCCCAGCGGGACGTGCCTCCCCCCGGCCGCGGTCACGATCGTGACCTCGTTGTCCGGGGCGTCGAAGCCGATCTCCGCGCGCGAGATGTCGTTGACGACGATGGCGTCGAGCGCCTTGCGCTCGAGCTTGCCGCGGCCGCGCTCGAGCGCGCCGGTGCCGTGCTCGGCGGCGAAACCGATCAGGGTCTGACCCGGCC
>JBOGXS010000048.1:0-7400 GCA_050693815.1 Thermoleophilaceae bacterium
TGGTGCGCGGCTCCTGGACGAGAGCCCCCGCCAGCCACCTCTGCATCGACTCGCGCGTGATCGCGTCGAGCGCCCCGAAGGGCTCGTCGAGCAGCAGCAGCGGGCGGCCCGGCAGCAGCGTGCGCAGGAACGCGACGCGCTGGCGCATGCCGCCGGAGAGGCCGCCCGGGCGCGAGCGCTCGAACTCGGCCAGCCCGAAGCGCTCGAACAGCGGCGCGGCCCGGCGCCGTGCCTCGGCCCGCCGCACGCCCTGGCACTCGAGCGCCAGCGCGGCGTTGCCGAGGGCGTCGCGCCAGGGCAGCAGCAGGTCGCGCTGGGGCATGTAGGCGCAGGACTCCCGGCGCGCGTGCGCCCCGGTGGCCCCCAGCACCCCGACGGTGCCGGCGTCGGGCTCCTGCAGGCCGGCCACCAGCTCGAGCAGGGTGGACTTGCCGCAGCCCGAGGGGCCGACCACGGCCATAACGCGCTCCCGGCCCAGCTCGAGATCGATGCCCTCGAGGGCGGTCACGGCGCCGTAGCGCCGCGTGACGTTCTGCAACGAAAGAGGCTCCGTTACGGGAGCCTCGGCCTGACTCTGCATCCGCTCCCTCCGCGGGCATTACCCCACAGGTTCGAAGGGTCAGCGCCGGGTGACGATCACCTACGTCGAGGGCGCTATCTCAGCCCGCTTGCCCGCGAGCCCCCCTGGCTTGTGGGCCGAAGTGTAGTGCCTCCAGCGCCGCGTCCACGTCGTCATCGGTGTTGTAGACGTGAAAGGAGGCGCGCAGGCGGCCGCCGCGCACCGACGCCTGGATGCCGGCTCGGGTAGGGCCGCCGCGATCAGTCCGACCAGCTCGGCGACGCTGGCCCCCACGGCCACGCCCTCCGGCTCGGCGCCGACCAGCCGGGCGAACGCCGCCCGCGCTCCCTCGGTGCTCTCGCCCCAGTGCTCCCAGCTCGTGCGCCCGGCGCGCCAGTCGCCCAGCGCGTCCTGCAGCGCCTCCCATGTCGGGCGCGGAGGCAGTCCGAAGCTGGCCGTGTTCAGGTAGGGCCGGCTCGGCTGCCAGAGGGGGCGGAGCTGGGCCATCGACACCTTCCGGCGATTATCGCGACCCCGGTTGCGAGCTAGGTCCGCCCGCCGGCGCCTCCCTCCTCTGAGAGTCTGTGCCCATGAAGGTGGTCGTCGTCGGCGCCGGCTTCGGCGGGATCGCAGCCGCGATCGAGCTGCGCAGGCACGGATTCGAGGACGTCACCATCCTCGAGCGTGCCGCCGGGCTGGGCGGCACCTGGTACCACAACACCTACCCGGGCTCGGCCTGCGACGTTCCGAGCCACCTCTACTCGTTCTCCTTCGCCCAGCGGCGCCACTGGTCGCGGATCTGCTCTCCGCAGGACGAGATCCTCGACTACCTCCGAGGTGTCGCACGCGACTTCGGCGTCGGCCGGCTCGTGGTCGCGGGCACCGACGTGACCCGCTGCGCCTGGGACGAGCAGGCACTGCGCTGGACCGCGGCCAGCGCGGACGGCCGCGAGTGGGAGGCCGACGCGCTCGTCGTGGCCACGGGCCAGCTGCACCAGCCGGCCTACCCGCGCATCGAGGGGCGCGAGTCGTTCGCCGGGCACAGCTTCCACTCGGCCGAGTGGGACCACGGCTACGAGCTGCGCGGCAAGCGCGTCGCCGTGATCGGGACCGGCGCGAGCGCGGTGCAGTTCGTGCCCGAGATCGCCGAGCAGGCGGAGCGCCTGGTGGTCTTCCAGCGCACGCCCAACTGGTTCCTGCCGCGCAGGAACCGCCCCTATCCGGGCCTCGTGAAGGCGATCGTGCGTCGGATTCCCGGCGTCCAGGCCCTTCGCCGACGCTTCATGTTCTACTACACCGAGAGCCTGACGCTGATGATCCGCCACCCGCGCAGCTTCGGCCTCCTGGGCCGGCTGCGGTCCTCCGTCTTCATGCGCTGGCAGCTGAGGGACCGGGAGCTGCGCGACAGGGTCTGGCCGGACTACACGTTCGGCTGCAAGCGGATCCTGTTCAGCTCGCACTTCCTGCCGGCGCTCCAGCGCCCCGATGTCGAGCTCGTCACCGACGCCATCGAACGGATCGAGCCGGCCGGCGTGGTGACCGCCGGCGGACGGCGCCACGAGGTCGACTGCATCGTCTACGGCACCGGATTCCGGACCAACGACTTCATGTTCCCGATGGAGATCGCCGGCGGCGGCCGCACGCTGCACGAGGCCTGGGCCGACGGGCCGCGCGCCCACCTCGGCATCACGGTCCCCGGCTTCCCGTCGCTGTTCCTCATGTACGGGCCGAACACGAACACCTCGGGCGGCTCGATCATCCTCTACCACGAGGCGCAGGCCGCCTACATCCGGCAGGCGCTCGAGCAGGTGCGCGGCCGCGCCGCCGCCGCGATCGACGTGCGGGCCGACGTCGAGGCGGCGAGCGACCGGGAGCTGCAGGCGCGCTTTGACGGAACGGCGTGGACCAGCTGCGACTCCTGGTACCGCGACGACCAGGGCCGGATCGTCGCCAACTGGCCGGGCTACATGCGCGAGTACGTGGAGCGCACGGCCGTGCTCGACCCGGACGAGTACAAGTTCGTCATCGACGGCGCTCGGGCTCGGTGAGGGCGGCGATGTCGCCGCGGTCGATGGGGCGCCGGGCGGCGCGCTTCATCGCGATCAGGTCGTCGAGGCCGACGAAGGGCACCTCGACGCCGGCCACGTCCAGCACGAGCGCGGCACCGCGGAGCTCGGGGTATGGCCGGCCTCCGGGCGGCGAGCGGTGAACGTCCACGCCACCCGCGTCGGTGTCGAGCGAGAGCACCTCGGTCGACGCAAGCGTTACCGCGTCGAGGCGGAACTCCCTCGGCGCCGCACGCGATCCCGCCGGCCTGGCACCGAGCTCGGCGGCGTCCAGGGGCTCTTCACGGCGGACCGTCAGGAACGATTGCGGGCCCGCTCTCCTGCGCGGGCTACCTCGCCCGCAAAGCAGTTCCAGCTCCATGCGAGCTCGACCCGCTCGGTGGGCTCCCGCGCCAGCGCATCGCGCAGGTGCCCCTTGTCGTGGGCGCCCTCGAGCGCCCGTACGACGATCTCCGGTTCCTCCCCGAGGGCCAGCAGCACGTCCGCCAGCCGCTGGAAGGTGGGTGACAGCTCGTCTCGCTCGAGCCGGCTGATCGCGGCCTGCGTGGTCCCGGCCCGTCGGGCCAGCTGCGCCTGCGTGAGGCCGTGCGCCATACGCCGCTCGCGAATCGTCTGGCCCGGGGTCCTCATAGACCCCATTATGCCTGATCCGATATATCGCCGAGCTCAGCCGGGCCCTGTCGCGTGCAGGTCCGCGATCGCGTTCACGAAGACCTCGAGCTGCTTGGTGGTCCAGCACTCGAAGACGCCGTCGCAGTGCTCCTCGTACGCGGACATCACCGAGTCGCCGTAGTTCCAGTACAGGCGCGGCTCGGGATTGATCCAGAAGGTGCGGCCGGCCCGGTCGGCCACGTGGCGGAAGGCGCCGGCGTGCGGCTCGCGGCCGTTGGTGCGGGCGTCGCCGAGCACGATCACCGTGGAGCGGGGGTCGAGGTCGTCGACCACGTTGTCGAGGAACTCCAGCCAGACACGGCCGTAGTCGGTGTAGCCGGACACGTCGGCCACGCCCGCGTCGGTGGCGATACGGCGCGAGACGGCTTCGAACGACCGCTCGCGCTCGAACACGTCGGTGACCTCGGAGATCCGCTCCACGAACACGAACGAGCGCAGCCTGCGGAACTGGTCGTGCAGGGCGTGGAGGACCGAGAGGAAGAAGACGCTCGCGCTGGTCACGCTGGTGGACACGTCGCACAGCACGTAGAGCTCGGGACGGCGCGGCCGGCGCGGCCGGTAACGCAGCTCGAGCGGCACGCCCCCGGTCTGGAGCGATGCGCGCATCGTGCGGCGGACGTCGACCTGCCAGGAGCGGCGCCGGCCGCGGTGCTCGCGCCCGTGGGAGGCGAGGCGGCGCTTCATCTGGGCGACCACCCGGTGGACCTGCGAGAGGTCCTGGGTGGGGTTCGAGGGCAGCGCGCGGTCCAGCTCCCGCAGGGGCTTGGCCGGCGGCAGCGAGCCGGTGCGCTCGATGGCCTGGCGCTCGAGCTCGCGCCGCACGTGCCGCTCGAAGTCCTGGAGGCGGTCGCGCGGCACGGAGTCCGGATCGGGCCGCTCGGCGCCCGGCCGCTCGCCCTTCAGGCCAAGCGTGCGGCGGATGCGCTGCACGTCCACGCCGATCACCCCGGAGCCCTCGCCCTGGCGCCCGAAGGCGGCGATCGCGAGGCGGGCGAGGTCGCGCATCTCGCCCTCCGACCCGGCCCGGATCGCCTCCCGGATGCGCTCGCGCAGGGCATCCAGGTCGAGCCCCTCGGCGCCCTGGAAGCGCTCGTCGGCGCCCTGCTCGACCGCCTCGCGCTCCACGGCGCGGAAGAAGAAGCGGTCGAAGAGCACGTCGAGCACGTGACGGTCCTCCTGCGACTTGGCCAGCGTCGCGGCGAGGGCTTCGCGGAAGTCCTCCCGAGAGGTCCAGCTCACGGCGTCGAGCGCCCCGAAGGCGTCGAGCAGCTCGGAGGTGCCGACGGCCACGCCCTCGCGACGCAGCTCGTCGGCGAACTCGAGCAGGCGCGGCGCCAGTCCCGGCGGCCCCGGCGGCTCGGGCATGCCTCCGTAGAGACCTGGGCGGCCCATGGGGCGAAGGATATGGGCCCGCGTGCCGGGGCCAAGGGGGGTCCAATACGAAAGTGGACCTATGGTCGCCTGATGTGTCGGACCCCCTTGGTGCCGCCGGTCAGAGGCGCCCTCGACCAGGCCGGGGGATCAAAGCCGGAAGGCGACGGCCGGCCGCAGCCCCGGCCCCGTGCTGAGCTCGCGCTTGACCGCGTTGGCCAGGCGCCACTTCAGGCGCGCGATCTCGCGCCGGTTCGCGTCGCGGCGCTCGTCGCGGTCGTCCTCGTCGAGGCGCCGCTGCTCGGCCACGAGCCGCTTGATCCGATCGATCAGGCGGACGACTTGGGGGCTCGGCTCAGGCGTGCGGTTGCTCTGCATGGTCGGGAGGGTGGCAATCCGGATCCCGCCGCGCAGTGGGGCCTCCATGCCCCGGGGGGTGCGGCTAACCGGCCACCACCGCGTCCAGCGCGCCCTCCGACCCCGGAACCCGCCGGCCGGCGCCGGGGCGTTCGAGGTCGAAGAGCCGCAGCTCCGGCTGCAGCGCACGCGGAGGCTGCGCGCGTCGATCACCGCAACGCGGTCGCCCTCCGAAGCCGGTCTTCGGATCAGCGCGACCACGGTCCTGCCGTCCGAAGCGGTGCGAGGGAGGGCCCCGCCGGCGCTTCGAGGCGAAACGAGTCCCGGTCGTCGACCGGCCGCTGCCGCGAGCGGATCGGGAGCCTGCGCTCGGCTCGATCGCTCCACCCGGAAGCGAGATCCTCACCAGCCGGTTCCCGTCGAGCAGCGCGATCATGGCCGGCCTCTCGCCCGCTGGCCGCGAAGGATCCGGAGCGGCCAGGCAGTCGCGGCTCGCGCTGCTTCGGGACTCGCCGAACCCGAAGCAGCCCGCGAGCGGGACCATGAGGGCGATGACGAGCACCGCCAGACGGCCGGCTTAAGAGCGGGAGGTCCCCTCATTGCCGTTGATACGTGCCGCGCGGCGAGAAGGTCCCGCGCCCGCGCGTTCCAGGAGCAGCCTGCGCTCGCGCGCGTTGCGCGTGAGCGAGGCGGCGCGCTCGAACTCCTGGCGCGCCTCGTCGAAGCGCTCGAGCTTGGCGAGCAGGTCGCCGCGCACGCTCGGCAGGAGGTGGTAGCCGTCGAGCGAGCCCTCCGAGGCCAGCGCGTCCACCAGCTCGAGCCCGGCCGCCGGCCCCGAGGCCATCGCGATCGCGACCGCGCGGTTGAGCTCCACCACCGGCGACGGCGTGAGCTGGGCGAGCGCGTCGTAGAGCGCCACGATGCGGTCCCAGTCGGTCTCGTCGGGGATGCGGGCCCGGGCGTGGCAGGCGGCGATCGCGGCCTGGAGCGAGTACGGGCCCAGCGCGCCGCCGAGGCTCTCCACCCGCCCGAGCGCCGCCAGGCCGCGGTTGACGAGCAGCCGATCCCAGCGCCCGCGGTCCTGGTCGAGCAGCAGGACGGGCTCCCCCGACGGGCCGGTCCGGGCGCGGATGCGCGACGCCTGGATCTCCATCAGCGCCACGAGGCCGTGGACCTCCGGCTCCTCGGGGGCGAGCCCGGCCAGTATGCGGCCGAGCCGCAGGGCGTCCTCGCACAGGGCCGGCCGCATCCAGTCGTCGCCCGCGGTGGCCGCGTAGCCCTCGTTGAAGATCGCGTAGATCACCTCCAGCACCGAGGCGAGCCGGGCCGCGCGGTCGGCGCCGGTGGGGACGTCGAAGGGCACGCGCGCCGCCGCTAGCGTCCGCTTGGCCCGCACGATCCGCTGCGCCACGGTCGACTCGGAGACCAGGAACGCGCGCGCGATCTCGGTGGTGGTCAGCGCACCGACCAGGCGCAGCGTCAGCGCCACGCGCGCCTCGGTCGAGAGCACCGGGTGGCAGGCGGTGAAGATCAGCGTGAGCAGCTCGTCGCCGATGTCGTCGTCGATCGCGGCGTCGAGATCGGGCTCGGCGGCGGCCCGCTGGAGCTGGAGCTCCCGGCCGAGCTCGTCGCGCTTGCGCTCGAGGACCTGCGTGCGGCGCAGGCGGTCGATCGCGCGGTGCTTGGCCGTGGCCATGAGCCAGGCGCCCGGCTTGTCCGGGACGCCTGACTCGGGCCACTGCTCCAGCGCCGCGACAAGCGCGTCCTGCGCCAGGTCCTCGGCGACGCCCACGTCGCGCACGATCCGCGCCAGGCCGGCGATCAGCCTGGCCGACTCGATCCTCCAGACCGCGTCGATAGCGCGGTGCGCGTCGCGGGCCGGCATTCCGGCTACCGGTTCTCTTCCGCCTGGGCGCGCAGCCGCGCCTCCCGCTCGCGCACCTCCGGGGTGGCGGCGTCGCCGAAGTCCTCGGTCTCGAACACCTGCCGGATCTCGATCTCGCCCTCCTGGAAGGGCGCGCGCTTGACCCACTCGATCGCCTCGTCGAGGGACTTCTCCTGGATCAGCCAGAACCCGGCGATCAGCTCCTTGGTCTCGGTGAAGGGGCCGTCGATCACCTTCCGCTCCGGGAAGCTGACGCGGGCCCCCTTCGAGCTCGGGTGGATGCCCTCGCCCGCCAGCATGACGCCCGCGTTGACCAGCTCCTCGTTGTACTTGCCCATCTCGGTGAGCAGCTCCTCGCTGGGAAGGACGCCCGCCTCGGACTCCTCGCTGGCCTTGACCAGAACCATGAATCGCATGTCGATGACTCCTTGTGGTTGGGTGCTTTACGGGTGCGTCGAACGGGCGGCGCCGAAATCGACACGCGGGATAT
>JBOGXS010000049.1:0-3280 GCA_050693815.1 Thermoleophilaceae bacterium
GGCCTCGACCGCCGCGCTCGAGGCGTCGAGCAGCGCCCGCGCCGGCACGTCGCCGAAGCGCTCGCGCAGCGCCGGGGCCGAGAGCCACATCGACTCGCAGAAGCCGCCGTTTCGCCCGCTCGGGCCGTGGCCGCACGCCCCACCTTCCAGGAGCGCCACCGAGGCGCCGGCCTCGAGCAGGTGCCAGGCCGCCCACATGCCGGTGTAGCCGCCGCCGACCATGACCACGTCGACGTCGATCTGCCCCTCGAGCCGGGGACGAGTCGCTACCGTCCCAGCCTCCTCCAGCCACCAGCCGGTGGCGCTGTGGCTGCCGACCTCTGAATCCTGTCCGTGCGCCCTCGGTCGAGCCGAGTGCTTGCGGCTATCGTGATCCCTGATGGGCAAGACCCTAGTAATCGCCGAGAAGCCCTCCGTCGCCCGCGATCTGGCGGCGGCGCTGCCGGGTTCCTTCAAGCAGGCCAAGGAGAAGACGCACCTGGGCGGCGACGAGCACGTGATCACCTGGGCGGTGGGGCACCTGGTCGGCCTCGCCGAGCCCGACGCCTACGACCCGAAGCTGAAGAAGTGGCGCTTCGCCGACCTGCCGATCATCCCCGACGAGTTCAAGCTCGTCCCCAACGACGAGCGCGCGGCGAAGCAGCTCCGGGCGATCCACAAGCTGATGGCCGACCCCGCGATCGACCTGATCGTCAACGCCTGCGACGCGGGGCGCGAGGGCGAGCTGATCTTCGCCTACGTGTACGACACGGCAAAGGCGAAGAAGCGAGTCGAGCGCCTGTGGCTCTCCTCGATGACCAAGCGGGCCATCGCCGAGGCCTTCGAGCACCTCCGTGACGGCGAGGAGATGAAGCCGCTCGAGGCAGCCGCCCGCTCGCGCTCCGAGGCCGACTGGGTGGTGGGGATGAACGCCACCCGGGCGGCCAGCATCCGCCTGCGCGCGGCGTTCGACGGCGCCGTCTCGCTCGGCCGCGTGCAGACCCCGACGCTGGCTCTGGTGTCCCGCCGCGAGGAGGAGATACGCGCCTTCAAGCCCGAGCCGTACTGGCTTGTGGAGGCGAGCTTCGAGGCGAGCGGCGAGCGCGCCTACAGCGGTCGCTACCTGGGCGGCAAGCGGCTGCCCGCCGAGGCGGACGCGACAAAGATCGTCGAGGCCTGCACCGGCCAGCCCGGCGAGATCACCAAGCTGGAGCGAAAGGAGGAGCGCGAGCGCCCGCAGCTCCTGTACGACCTGACCTCCCTCCAGCGCCACGCCAACACGCTCTACGGCTTCTCGGCCCGGCGCACCCTGGCCGCCGCGCAGCGCCTCTACGAGGTGCACAAGGCGCTCACCTACCCGCGCACCAACTCGCGTTTCCTGACCGGCGACATGATCGCCGAGATCAAGCCCACCGCCGCGCTCGTGGGCCACAACGCGCAGTACCGGCGCGCCTCCGGGTACGTGCTGGCGCTGGACCGGCTGCCGCTCGGGCGCGTGGTCAACGACAAGAAGGTCCAGGACCACCACGCGATCATCCCCACCCGCTCGGAGCACGACGTGGGCCGCATGGGCCAGGACGAGCTGAAGGTCTACGACCTGGTGGCCAAGCGCTTCCTGGCCGTCTTCCACCCCGAGGCGGTGTACGAGCGCACCCGCGTCGAGACGACGGTCGTGGACAACGTCTTTCGCACCAGCGGCCGGCGCCTCGTCGAGCCGGGCTGGAAGGGCGTGTACGGCGAGGAGGCCGCCCAGCCGCGCGGCGACGACGACTCGGGCGGCGACCAGCTGCTGCCGAAGCTCGAGCAGGGCGAGGCGGTCGAGACCCTCTCGGTCGAGTCGCTTCGCAAGGAGACCCAGCCGCCGCGCCGCTTCACCGACGCGTCGCTGCTGGCGGCGATGGAGACGGCCGGCAAGGAGGTGGAGGACGCCGAGCTGCGCGAGGCGATGAAGGACTCCGGCATCGGCACGCCGGCCACGCGCGCCTCGATCATCGAGCGGCTCGTGGACGTGGGCTACGTGGAGCGCGAGGGCCGCGCGCTGATGGCCACCGAGAAGGGCATCCAGGTGATCCGCCTGCTGAACGGGCACCCGCTCACCTCGCCCGAGCTGACCGGCTCGTGGGAGCACCGGCTGGGCCAGATCGAGCAGGGCTCCGACAGCCGGCGGGCGTTCATGGGCGACATCGCCAGGTTCACGGGCGAGACGGTGCAGGAGCTCGACAAGCTCAAGGGCGTCCGCATCGAGCGTGCCAAGCTGGGCCCGTGCCCGGTGTGCGGGCGCGAGATCGCCGAGAACCGCAAGGGGTACTCGTGCTGGTCGCGCGACGACCCGGGCTGCGGCTTCGTGATCTGGAAGCGCAAGGCGGGCAAGTCGCTGCCGGTCGCGGTGGCGAAGGAGCTGATCGAGTCGCTGCGCTCCTCGCGCGAGGGCGGCGAGGACCCCGGCGTCGGGCGCACGGCCAAGCCGGTGACCGGCTTCCGCAGCCGCGCCGGACGCACCTTCCGGGCCAAGCTCAAGCTCGAGCAGGTCGAGGACGGCAAGTGGCGCGTGGACTTCGACGAGGAGTGGGCAAGGGAACCGCCCAAGGGAGAGGCGGAGGAGGAGCGAGCCGAGACCGAGGCAGTCAAGGCGAGCTGAGGCGCGCAGGCTTGTAACGCGCGGGTCTTGTTCTGTCACACGGCCGGCGCCACCGTGGGTGCATGACCAGCGGTTGCGGCCAGCGGGGCTCGCTGACTCAGTACGAGAAACCGGTCTGGGAACCCCTGCTGGAGGCGGTCGGCGAGCGCCTGACCGGAACCTTCATGTGGATGCACGAGGGGGCGCTGGAGGATGGAACGCGGCTCCACGCGTACAAGCACATCCACACGAGGCGGTACCTCTATCTCGACGAGCGGGGCCGCGCATACGAACAGTCGGCCTGTGACTGCTTCGTCCCGCTGCGACTCGACTTCGCGCTCGAGGCGGCGCTGTGCGGCTGGTGGATCCTGGCGGGCTGGGATGACGAGGACGCCGCGGCGGTGCGGGAGGCCATCTTCACCGCGAGTGAGGCGGTGTCGGGGTGAGCGATGCCGGCGGCGGCGATACCCTGGTGCGACCGATGCTTGGGTCGGAAGCGGAACTCCACCGCCTGTCCTACGAGGACGTACTTCGGATGGTCGAGGCCGGCGTAATGGCCGACGAGGATCGCGTCGAGCTGGTGGACGGCGTCCTCGTCGACATGACCCCGCCGAGCGCGGTGCACAGCGCGATGGTGGCGTGGCTCACTCGCCACTTCACCTTGGATGCCGGCGAGCGCGAAGT
>JBOGXS010000050.1:0-40783 GCA_050693815.1 Thermoleophilaceae bacterium
GCTTCCCTCCCAGATCGGGTCGATCAGGTCCGAGACCTTCTCGGGGTCGCCCCCCGTGGTCACGTAGATGCCGTCACGGTCCATGAAGTAGACGCCGTTGGGAGAGGCGCAGATCGCCCGCGGCGCGGCCAGGCCGACCCCGGTGTCGACGGTGCGGTAGTTGAAGACCGGGTTTCCCGCGGAGTCCGCGGTGGTCCCGTAGACGACGAAGAACTTCGACTCCTTGAACACGAACACGAACTCGCGCCAGACGAGCAGGTGCTGGATCTTCTCCCCGTCGCCGGGAGTGAGGCTGATGAAGCTCTGAGCGTTGAAGGTTTCGGGAAGGCCGGGGGCCGAGAACCACACGTAATCGGTCTGCGCCTGGGCCGCAGACGGCCCGTTGGCGCCGTCATCGAAGCCCGCGACGACCATCCGGTTTCCCTGGTCGACGGCCATCACGGCGAGGTAGCGCGCCTTCGGCGAGTTGGCGACCGAGGCCCAGGTGGCGCCGTTCCACTTGCGAAGCAGGTTCTTGCCGTTGCCCGCATAGGCGACCTCCGAGCCGGGGGAGCCGAAGCGACAGAAGTCCCACTCGCTGTCGGTGAGCGCGGTGGCCGAGGCGACCACCGCCCCCGCGGTCGAGAGCGCTTCGAGGCGGCTGCCGCAGCCGGCCAGCAGCTGGCGGGTGCCCGTCGTCGTGTAGAAGGGATGCAGGGTCTTCGGCGGGTTGGTGAGCGCGGTCGGGGTGAGCTTCGCCCAGCCGGGGCGCTGCTTGACCACGCCGCGCTCGGTGAACTCGACGTTGAGGCAGTCGATCGCCTCGGCCGAGTTCACGGCATCCGCCTTGTCGCGGAGGTTCAGCCCCGCCCCGAAACCATCGAAGGGGACGGTCTGGTAGGCCATCACCAGTCCCAGGAGCCGGTTATCAGGGTGTCGGCGGGAGTGTCGTAGTGGACGACCAGCAGGTCGTCGGCCATCTCGCGCAGACGGCGCTCGAACTCCAACTCGTTTGCCTCGGCGGCCTCGAAGTTGTCGGAGTCGCGGTAGGCGAGCGCCACCGCCCCGTCCACGAGCATGTAGTGATAGCGGGCGTCGAACAGCGGCACGTCGTCTGCGCCGAGCTCGACCGCCACCTTCAAATAGCGCACCGAGAGGTCGTGGGCGGAGGTCGGGTAGGCGGTGAGCGCGCCAGCGTCCATGAACCACGCCCACGGGTCGCCGGTCTGGGTGAGCAGCGGGTCCGCTTCTGCCAGCGTGCGCCGGTCCTGCCAGAAAAGCTGGCGCTCGGCGCTCGTGTCCACAACCGTGAGCACCGCGCGCAGGTCTGAGATCGAAAGCGGGGAGGGGCCGACCTGCGTGGCCTCCAGGAAGGGCCACGGATCGCGGTCGGTGACCCGCTGGTAGGCGCGGTTGAGCCACAGGTCGATGCGTCCGGAGGCCTTGTGGTCGAAGCCCCGCGCCTGGACCTCGGAGCGCATCTCGGCGAGGTTCATCCGATCGACCTCGACACCCGCACGCCCGGAGACCACGCCGCCTTCGCGCGGTCATGAAGCTCTGAGATCCGCTCCGCCTGCTCTGCGGCCTGCGCCTGGCGCTCGGCGTCAAGCGCGGTTCGCTTCAGCTTCTCGCGCTGCGCGCGGGCGCGGTCGGACCACATATCGCTCTCGGCGAGCTCGCGAAACAACCCGGAGTCGGGCTCGCGAAACTCGCCGTCTCGACCCTCATGGACCTTGATCGAGGACGGGGCGCCGGGGTTGTGACGGATGATGTGGTAGTAGCCGGGCCTGAGGCCGGGCAGCTCGGTGTCGAGGCGAGCCTTGACCAGTTGCAGGTAGGGGTCGATCCGGCGAAGCTCGGCGTTGAAGCGCTCGAGCGCGTCGCGGACCTCGACGTGGCGGCGAAGGTCGGCGGCGTGGCGTTGGCGCTCTTCGACAAGCTCGGCCGCGACCTGCGGCGGGACATACAGGGACACTCGTATCTCGCTCTCGATCGGACGGCTTTCGCCGCGAGGGAAGGCTCAGGGCCGGCTCCGGCTGCCTACGGAGCCGGCCCCGCAGATCAGCCGGTGAGGCCGATCGCCGACGCGTGCGAGCTGCGGCGCTTGGCCGCGAGCTGGCACGGGTAGGTGAGGGCGTCCACGAACGAGGTGAAGCCCTGCTTGTAGAGCATCCCACGACTCGCTCCCTGGACCTCGGAGGCCCAGGTCGGCTTGCCGAACTTCCCGCCGGTGACGACGAAGAAGTCAGACAGCGTGAGCATGTAGAGCTCACGGTCGGGGATGTCGGGATCGACGGCGATCTCCATGCCGTTCCACTTGAACCCGTGCGCGTTGCCGGCGGCGGTCTTGTCGTCGGAGAAACGCACCTGGCTCTGGAACTGCGAGTAGAGCTGCGCCGCCTGGTATGGGCTGGTGGTCACGTACGTCGGCCACTTGCCCGTCTTCTGGAACACCTTGCGCTGCAACGTCAACAGCAGGTCCAGGGAGACGAGGGTGGTCGCGGTGTCGACGTGAGCCGGCACCCATTGTCCGACCGAGGCCGGGTCGATGGTGCCGACCACCGTGGTCTCCGAGCCGGCCATCTGGCGCAGCCCGTTGGCCTCGTTGGAGGTCGTGCCCGCCCGCGCGTTGGCAACCGATACGAAGTGGCCGGTGGCGGTGGTGGTCACGGTTGCGCCGTCGATCACGATCGAGGGCGCGGTGTCGGACTCGTTCACGGACACGATCGAGCGATCCGCCGCCACCGATGACTCGGAGGCGGTCGTGCCGATGTCGATCAGCATCCCGGGCCGCAGCCAGCCTCGCTCGATCGCGCCGAACCCGTACCCCGTGGGGCGCAGGCTCACCGTGTTCGAGGTGGTGGTCGTGGCGCACTCGGCGATCAGCGCGTCCTGGTTGGAGACGAACTGGCGTCCGAGGTTGCGGCGCATTGCCCCCACGTTGGAGGCGATGGTCTGATCGGCGGCGTCGATCGTGGAGCGCTCGCCGACCGTGTCGGCCTGGTTGAGCGCGCCGGCCTCGATCTCGACCTGCTGCCATTCGTAGACGAGCGTGTAGTCGGCTCGATCGACGTGCAGGGCGTCGGCGGGGTTGAGCGCACCGCCCGCGGCCGTGTGCGTGGTGGAGCCACCGGGCAGGCTCAGCTCGACGGGGACCTGAGCCTGGCGGCCGATGGTGTACTTGTTGGTCTTCTCGACCTTGTCCAGCCAGCGGTTCTCGTTGTAGAACTGGCCTTCGAGGCGGTCCTGAGTCCAGACCTCCTTCAGGAGATCGAGAAGGTTGGCGACTGTCTCTGCCATGAGGCGTACCTTTCTCGGCCCTCAACGGCTCCTAGCCGGCCGCGAGTTGATCTGCGATCCACTCGCGCCGCTGCTCGGGGTCATCGAGGTTGGGTTGATGGGAGGGACTCGAACCCGTGGGCGCCTGGGGAGCTCGGCGCTTGCCGGCGACGTAGTCCGAGATCACGTGATCTCGCACGCCCGTGACCTTCTTGAAGGCGGTTTCGACTTCATCGGGGTCAGAGAGGGCACCGAAGATCAGGTCCACTTCGTCGTCTGAGAGCTCGATGCCCGCCGCTTCGGACAGGCGCTCGATCTCGTCCTCGACGTGATCCTCGATCGCATCGAGCTCGCGCTCGTGCTCGACTTCGAGCAGCTCATCGACGCGAGGGTCGTAAAGCTCCTCGGGCTCGTCGTCTGCGTACTCGTCGTCGTCGTCTGCGTACTCGTCGTCCTCGGTCTCCGCAAGGTCGAGGCCCAGGATTTCGAGGGCCTCGGGGTCTCCCTGGCGGGCGAGATCGATGACTTGGCGAAGCTCGGAGTTCTGCTGAGTGACCCGAGTGAACTCGGGCTGCAGGCTCTCGTAGCGGTTCTGCCAGTCGGTGGGTTCGGGTGAGCCCTCGGCGGGCTCGGGGGCGGGTGTCCCATCTTCGGGGCCGCTGGGCTCGGGAGGTGGCGTCTCCTGGTTCTCAGGGACCGGCTCGTCGGGCATCGGATGCTCCTATGGGTAGGGCGGGGCCGCGGGGGCGTGTCCGCCGGTTTGGGTGGGTGCCGGGCCGCTCTAGGCGGGTGTCGGCGGGGGGGCGTCGCCGTTTGGCGACGGCAAGCTTGGGGTGCCCTTCTCCTGGGGCTTGGCGGCGTTTTGCATGCCGTAGCGCTCCGCCTGGGCCTCCTGGGCCATCTGCGCTTCCTGGGCCTTCTGAGCCTCCATCTGCAAGACGCCGGCATAGATCACCGCCGCCACGTTTTGCATCGACGGGGGCAGTTGCTCGAACTCCTCCGTCTTCATCCATTGCTCGAAGCGGTCGCGAAAGACGGCCAGGTTGTCGGAGTAGCGGGGCATCCACCCGGGGGCGAACTCGGGGCTTCCGTCCGGCGCCGTGCGCCCGGAGGGCAGATTCGGCATCTCGCCGACCGTGCCCTGCTTGATTCGCTGAATGATCCGCCCCGCGCGGGCCTCATCACGGGCGAAGTTGTTGATCACGGCCTCCCCGGCGCCGGTCTCGATCGCCGTCATCGCCTCCTGCGGGCCGATCCACCCCATCTGCGCGTAGGTCATCAACCGCTGCTCGATCGCCTGCTTGGTCCGCGGCTCGATCGAATCGGTGAACACCCGCACGTCCACCTGCCCGCGCAGGTCCGCGCCCTTGAAGTCGTGGATCGACTCCCACCCCCAATCCCCCTTGATCTGCAAGAGGCGCGGCTCGGTGTAGTTGTCCTGCACCTGCACGAGGCAGTCGTGGGCGAGGCGGCCGTGGAAGTCGGCAAGCTCTGCGATGAACAGCGCCGAGCGGGCCTGGTTCTTGTCGAGCAGCGCCTGGATCGCCTTCCCCGACTCCACCCCGGAAGGGAGGTCGTTCTGCCCCGCGATCCGCAGCAGGTCTTCTCGGGCGCGGTCTGCCATCGAGAACAGCTCGGGCGGGATCGAGGGCGTCTCGATCACCTTGAAGTTGCGGTCGGGGTCGGGGATCTCATACACCTTCCCCGGCTCGTCCGACCATCGCTGGCGGCCCATCAGCCCCGGCGGCACGACCACCCGCGGGATCAGGCAATGGTTCTTCCACTCCACCGCCTTGGATTCGGCGTCGTTGACGGTGCGGTTGGCGTCGAGGAGCTGCGAGACGAGGCCGAGGTCTCGATCCGAGTCGGGGTCGGGCGCGTAGGAGAGCTTTCGCAGCACCGGCTGCTCGCCCTGAGAGGGGTAGAGGCGCTCGGGCACGATCTGACGCCCGTTGGCGATCGTCAGCCACCGCCCGTAGGGGTATTTGGGGCAGGGGCGCTCGAGGTAGTCGGTGACGAGGACGAGGGAGGCACGGTCACCCTGGTTTCGCCCCCGCGAGGACAGCGAGCGGGCGGCGGCGTCGGGGGTGAGCTTGCCGCCGAAATAGCCCTCGCCCTGCATCACCTGGTCGATCGGGCGGGCCTGCTCCACGGCGTGCCACGGCGAGCGGTCGAAGCGAAGCCCCGGCTCCCAATAGCACTCGTTGGAGCCGAAGATGCGCACCCGCACATCGCCCTGACCTACCGTGCCCTGCTCGTCGGAGAGAAACGGCCCGATGGTGGTGTCGAAGAAGGGCCAAGCGAACGCCTCGCCTCCGATCACGGCGTGGATCACCGCGTCCGCGAGCGCCCGGCGAAGCTCCCAGCGGTGATAGCCGTACAGCGCCACCTTCTCGGCCAGCGACGCCGCCGCCACGTCGGAAGGGTCCGAGGTCGAGGGCACGACCTGATAGGAGGGCACGCGCTGGGTCGCCTGCGCTGCCTCTCGCAGGACCACGTCGAAGATGAAGTTGCGCGACTGGCGGGCGCGCCAGGTGGGCTTCCCCGGCCCGCGCACGCCCACCGCGCCGTCAGCGAGCGTCTGCAGCTTGCCCCGCGGGTCGACGTAGACGAAGTGGTTGCCGCGGTAGAACTCGAACGCCTCGTCGCGGGCGGGGGCGATCGATTGAAGGCGCTCGCGGCCTCGGTTGAGCTTCGCCAGGAACGCCTTGTCGAGCTGGGTCGGGTCCTCGATGACCGCGCGCCTTGCCCGATCGAGCACCGCCATCTAGACGACCTCCCCGGCGCGCTGGCGCTCTGCGTATGCCTCGTATGCGTCGTCGTCGTCCACGGGCAGGTGGAGCAGCTCGCCCGAGGGCTCGACATCCGACTCATAGGCCGCCGCCTGGGGAGCCTGGATGCGGTTCAGGAGCTTTCGGCGCTCTGCGGAGAAGCTCTCGATCAGGCGGTCGATCTGGCGCAACTGGGCGCGATGAGTCAGATATTGGGCGGTCAGCGCAGCGGCGCTGATCGCCACGAGGCAGAGGAGTTCGAGCATGGGGGTTACCGAATCGCGGGGTAGGTGATCATTGGAGGGACAGGGACGTGACGCACGATGCATGGTGTGCCATGCTGGGTGTAGTGCACCGTCAGCTCGATGTGATCAACGGCTGCGTTGGTGGCGCTGCCGACTTCATACGAGCACGCCACCACAGCGCCGAAATTGGCGCTGTTCACGTCTGACGCGGTCCACGTCTCCCCCCACAGATCCGCGTCCCCTCCGTAATTCACGACCGAATCCACCGTCGGCCAAATAGTCACCAGATCAGCCTTATCGACGGTTCCGATGAAGCCGTCTGCCTTGACGACTCTGATCCTCTGATCGTGAATGTCCGCGCCTGTGCTCGCACGTCGACGCTCGACCGAGACCACGATTCCCGTGATGACAGCATCACTCGGAACTCTGAAACCAAAGCTCTGTGCCTTGAGGTAGTTGCTGCCCAGCGAGCCCGGGTCAACGAAAGAGGTTGAGTCGTCGGAAGCCACGATTCTTTCCGGACTCGACCACGCAACCGAGCCAAAGCCAACGTCGTTTGTGCCCAGTCCGGCGGGACGGGTCTGCTTAGCCATCGCCTCAGTCCCGCAAGCCAGCCATGACCTACATCCCCAAAGCGAGGAAGCTCACTCCGTCCCCGGAGACCGTCGCGTCGCAGAAGATCGTGGAGAGCTGGGCGATGTTGAGGGTGATCGCCTGTCCGGCTTCCAGGAGCACGCCGCGCTCGGCGCCCACAGCGGCGTCCACGTTGGCGTCGCCAATCGCGATCACGCCGGTGTTGTCGGACTCGGCCTGGATCGTCACCGAGATGATCCGGCCCACGTTGCCCGAGAGCACCCCGGGGGTACCGGCGGTGGCGACGACCTTGCGCCCGGTGGTGATCGTGGAGGCGGGGTTTTCGAGCAGGCCCATCAGACGGCCCCCGCGAGCTCGGCCTCGAGCTCGCGATAGGTGGCGAGCTTGTCCACACGCGCTCTCAGCGCTTCGATCTCCGTCTCCATCTCGGCGAGGCGGGCGAGGTGGCCTTCGACCTCCTCGCGTGAGACCCAGCCGAGCAGACGGGCGATCTCCTTCGCGGCGGCGATCGAGAGGTCGACCGGCTGATCCCAGCCGGTGAGCACACGGCCCGTGGAGACGAAGCCCTCGGGGTCGGTGGTGCGATCGGTGATCGCGCAGCGCAGGCTGCCGTTCAGTTGGGAGGGGGGCACGATGCGCATTGGTTCCTTTCGTCAGGTGAGAGAGCCGAGCGGCGGCACCGAAGCGGGACCGGCCCGGTCGAGCCAATCGGCAGGGGGGGCGTGGCCGGGGCGCCATTCCGAGCGGTGCCCGGACGCAGGCCCGCTCGGGACGTTCCACGCTCGGCCGAGCAGGACATAGCGGAGGGCGTCGAGACAATTGCGGACGAGAACGCCGTTCGCCAGGTACTCGGGGCGCCCGTAGACGGTGAGCGCGTAAACGTCAGCGCTGGGCGCGGGCGAGCTTCCCGCCACACGAACGGGAACAAGTCTGAATCCGGGCATAGCGGTTGACGCGGAAGATCGCTTCACACCAAGCGCAGGTGCGGTCTTTATCGTCAACTCCGCCGGCGCGGCGCCACGCCGCCTTGCATGCGTTCGAGCAGAAGCGGTTTGAGTCGCGACGGACGATGGAGTCGAACTCCGCTCCGCATTCCTCGCAGACGTGGCGAACAGGCTCACGCTTGGCCCATGCCGCCTGGCCGTGTTGACGATGCCATTCACGGCCTTCCGGCGAGCGGTGCCATGCTTTCGTGAGCGATCGAATCGACGCCGCGTGGTCGCGCGATGCCGCTGCACGCTCCTCGGTCCAATGCTCGGCGGCGTGCTCTGCGGGCGACAGGCAGACGAGGTTGGGGAGGTCGTTGTTGAGGGGGTTACCGTCGCGGTGGTGGACGTGGTGGCGGTCGGGGATCGCCCCGTTGTGCGCCTTCCAAATCTCGCGGTGAAGGTAGTCCACGCCCTGCTTGCGATCCGCAATCCCCGGCGTGTAGTAGACCCGGTTCGTTCGGTGCGGAGAATCGGGGTAGCGGTAGAAGCGCTTGCCGTTGAAGATGACGACTTCGGCCATGTGAGGACCATATCACCGTAACGAAGAGCATCCAAGCGTCTAAAGCCCTGGCCCTGGACCCAAACCGGGTGGTCGTCGGTGCCTCTGAGCGTTCGGCCGTCTTCGAGGCGCAGCACGCGCGTGGGCGCGGTTCGCGTCCTTGCGGCTGCGATCACGGGCGCGTAGCCATCCCGAGTCCACACTCGATCGGCGAGCTTCACGTCCTCGACCGGAACTTCTCCCCGCTCCGTGCGGATCAGGGTGCCAGCGACGAAGCAATGGTCGTCGCGCTTCACCGCCGCGAACTCGTCGGAGGAGCTGGGGTCCTTGCGATAGCGACCGAACTCCCAAATCAGGGTGGGGCAGTCGCGGGAGACCGCGAGGCCCTTGTGCTGAAGGCGGCGCTTGACCTCGAAGATGCCGGCGGCGCGGTCGTTTTGGCCGGGGATCGTCGGCACGCCCGCGCGCAGGTAGGCCGACTCGATCGCCTCGGCGTTGATCGTCTGGCGGTTGCGGGCCGAGGGGTCGATGACCGCGTAGGCGGGCTGGATGCCCCAGGCGGCGTTCACCGCCTTGATCTTGCGCGCCACCTCCTCGACGGTCTCCTGGGCGGGGTAGAGCTCGCAGAAGACGAGCCCTGTGTTGTCCTGGTCGAAGGCCACCCACACGACCCCGGTGCGGTTGAGGCCGGGGTCAATGCCGAGCACGATCGTCTGCTCGCGGACGTGCTCGGGGCTCGGCGGCTCGATCAGATGGTCGTCTGAGAACTCGGGGTAAAACAGCCCCGAGAAGTGGACGAAACGCCCTTCCTTTCGCGCCTGGCGCTCCTCATTGGAGAGCGAGGCGAAGAACTCGGCCAGCGCCTGCTGGTTGATGTGGGGGTTCTCGGTCGAATCGACTTGGACGATCGCGATCTCGGGGTCGAGGCGGTGCTCCCAGATCACGTCGTAAGACCACGAGAGCCCGAACAGCGGCGTCCAGGTCATCTTGAAGTCGCCGTCGTAGTCGACCAGGCGGGCGAGGTTCTCGTGAAAGAGCGCCAGCCCCTTCTCGCCCTCCGGCTCCTCATCGAAGTGACAGAAGTGAAGCGCGGCGCCGGAATGGGAGTCGAGGTCTTGATCGAACGAAAGGAACTGCAGGGTCGAGCCGTTGGCGAACTCCAGTATCCGCCGCTGCTTGGAGAACGCCGACTCCCAGGAGCCGTCGCGCAACTGCGCCTTGGGCACCCACTCACGGATCGCGGGGAAGATCACCTGCTCGATGTTCTCGTTGAACTTCGGCGCCACAATCCGCCCGAAGGTCGGCGGCTCCCACTTCTTGTAGGGGCGCAGGTGGGCGGGGAGGCAGTCCTCGTCCACGAGCTGGATCAAGTCATCGACCACGCCGCCCGCGGTCTTGCCCGAGCGGTTGCCCCCGACCAGGCCCTTGATCTTCGCCCTCTGCGCGTGGAAGGTGAGCTGCTTGGGGTGGCGTCGGGGGGAGTCGGGGTGGTTGTAGCGAAGCAGCGGGTTGAGCTCGTGGGCGTGGCGGTACTCGGCCAACAGCTCCTCGGCTTCCTTTCGCTGCTCGTCGGGGAGGGCGGCGAGGCGCCGCAGGTCGATGTTCATGAGCACACCCAGTTGCTCGCCCCGGCGCCGCCGTCGTATAGCCGCGCCGCGATCCGATGGTGAGCGCGCTTGTCGACGACGTCGGCGATAGGGAACGGCCTCCCCCACATCGGCATGAGCTGGTACGGCCCGGCAGCCCCCGAGCCGTTGTAGGCGCCCCACGAGCCGCCCGACTCGCAGGCGACGATGTAGGCGGGGATCGCCCAACAGCCCCCGAGCCCGCTGTAGACGGTGACGCCCGCGATGCAGTCCGAGCGCTGTTGGCGACGGTGGCGCTCGAAGCGGCGCTCTCGGCGGTCGCGGTAGCGCCCGATCGCAAGCCGCACCGGGCGGTGGAGGATCGCTCGCCGGTGAGCCTGCCAGCGGCGCTTCTCGCCTGGGCGCACCGGGGTCGGGTCGCGCCAGCGGTCGAGGTCGTGCGCGCGGCGGATCAGCGCCTTCGCCCGGTGGCGGTGGTGGGCCATCGGCTTGGCGTCGCGGGTGTAAGGGGTCTTGTCGGTATCGAGGTGGGCGCTCGCGGGCGCGCCTGAGAGCGCAGTCGCAAGCGCCGCTATGACGAGCGGCGTCGGTTGGATTGCGTTCCCTTCTGGCTAGAGCCCGAGAGAGACCCTGCGGGCTTCGGGCTCGGAGAGGTCGAGCGAGTAGTCGCCGAGGTCGGCGGGGGCGTTCCTGCGCCGGACGGAGAGCAGCTTCGCGTGGCGCTGGGCGGGGGTCGGCCCTCGGCTTCGGCGGCGCTTGGGCCTGCGCGCGGGCGCCTTTCGCTTACGCTTCGCCGCGGTCGCGGTCGCCTCGTCGGTGAGCGCGGTCGAGGCGGAGGCGGCGCTTGTGGCTGTGGTAGCGGCGGGCGCGGCACCGCCGGTGAAGACGGCGGGGACGGACGCCGCGGCAGCGGCGCCGACCCACTCAGCGCCCAGGTGGATGTGGTCGTAGTGGCCCTCGTCCTGCCAGATGAGCTGATAGCGGTAGCCGTCCTTGACGACCTCGTTGGTGCCAGTGTGCGAGGCCATCCCGAGCCGCTTCGCGATCCGCCGGGCGGTCTTGTCTTCGGGGGGGAGGTCGGCGGCGTAAGAGGACGTGCGCGTGGTCAGGTGGTCGGATGAGATCGAGCCACCGACCGAGGTGTTCTCCTCGGGGGTGCGCTTGTCGTCTCTGCCCTCCGCGCGGGCTCCCTTCGGAACCACCTCGAGGACCGCCCGCTTGGAGCCCTTCCAGCTTCCAGGCTTGGGCTTCGGGGCCTTCGGAGCCTTCTGGCCCCGCATGTAGGCCTTGACGATCGGCTTCGCCTCCGTCTTGCGCTCGTCATAGCGTTCGGGGAAGGCCGACCCCTGGATCGCCTGGGCGAGCTCGCCCGCGGTCATCCCCTTACCGCGCCCGCCGCCCGTGTCGGTGACCGACTCGGCGAAGAAGCGCTTCGCCGACTGGCGCACGTTGCGCGGTCCCTGCGGCCCGCTGCCGTAGATCGAGGAGCGCTCCTGGCGCCATCCGGTGGAGTCCGCGTCGCCGTAGGCGAGGTTGCGAAACCCCGACTCCACCAGCCCGGTCTCGGCGGCGGCGAGCAGCTCCTTTCGGGTCGCGCCCGCCTTCTCGCCCTGTTCGAGCACCTTCGCCGCCACCTTGGTCTGCTCGGGGTCGAGCCCCGGGAGCAGGCGATCCGCGCGGCGATAGGAGCGCTGGGTGCGCTCGACCTTGCGGGCCTTGACCTTCGGCTTCGACGGCGTCTTCGACTTGGCCTTCGCGGGCTTCGACGGCGCCTTGCGCTTCTGCTTCGGCTTGGCCTTCGGCTTCGGGAGCTTCTGCGGTGAGAGCTTGCGAAGCCGGGCAGGCTTTCGGGCGGCCTCGGGGGAGACCCTGATCTGGGTGGCGGTGATCTTCACCGGGGGCTTCCGGGTGGAGAGCTTCGGCGAGACGACGACCTTTCGCTTGCGTTCCGCCTTTCGCCCCAAGTCCAGGTGGCGCTTGACCTTGACCTCGGTCTTTCGCTTCGCCTCATAGGTGTGCTTGACGCGCTTGAAGTCGCGCACTCGCCGACGCTCTCGGCGTGCCCGGCGGCGCTTCGAGCGAGCGCGGAGGGTGGAGCGCTGCGAAGCAGCCTGCCGGGCACGGCTTCCGCTCAACCCCACGGGGGCTGGGGGCGCGGAAGTGTCATAGACGGTGGAGGTCCGGGGAGCCCGAAGTGCGCGAGCCTTCTGGCGCTCGGCGCGCTGGGTCGGAGGGACCGTCTGGCCGATCTCGGTCGGGGTGCGGGTGGCGCGGGGAGTGCGAGTCTGGCGGCGGACCTTGCGCACGTCCTTGCCGCCGAGCGTGGCGCGCAGCGAGGAGTAGGCCATCTAGCGCCGCCTGACCTTCACCTTCGGTCTCGTCCTTCGCCCGTAGCGATCAGACCACCGACGCGCCGTCTGCGGGTGAAACTTCCACAAGTAGCGCCGCTGGCGCTCGGAGCGGAAGGGCATGGCGGCTCAGCGAGGCTCGAAGGAGGCGGAGACCCGCCTGCGCCCGCGACGCCGCCGTCGACGGCCTCTCGTGACCATCTGGCGGCCCTCATCCTTGCCTCCGCGGCGCTTGGGACGCCCGTGACGTGGCACGAACTCGCCGGTTCCCGAGTCATAGCGCTGGCCGGGGCTGTAGGAGCGACGGCGCTTCCGAAGCTCAGCGAATGCTTCGCGCATGGAGGAGAGCTTCTCCTCGTCGGGGGCCTCGGAGCCCTTCTCGGCGCCGATCCGGTCGGCGAGGCCGGGCTTGTAGCCGGAGATGTCGCCGTAGGCCTTCTGGCGCCAGTCGGAGCCGAACTGCCCGCGGAGGGAGCGGTTTCTGAGCACCGCGGCGATCTGCTTTCGGCGCTTGTCCTCGGTGCCCTCCGCGAGCTCAGGGAACTTCGACTTGTTGCCCAGCTCCCGGTGGCGGGCTCTGAGCCGCTTGGTCGAGCGCTCGTTGTAGCGCGACAGCGGCCCGCCCTGCTCGAAGCTCGCCTGGATGTCACCCTGAGGCTTGCGCTTGCGGCGGGGCCGGCGGGTGTCCGACATCGGACGCAGGGGCCGACGTGGCCCGGCGTAGGGGCCGGGCTGGCGGTCGGGGACCGGGCGCCGAGGGCCGGTGTAGGACGGGGGCTGGCGGTCATTGAGCGGGTTGGGGCCGCCGCCACGGCCACGAGGGCGCTTGCGGCGGGCGGAGGAGAAGTAAGCCATCGGTCTCTCTCTCTGAATCGAAGGGGCTTTAGGGGGGTTCGTGGTCAGATTTGGCTCAGGAAGGCGTAAAACGGCATTAGGGGGCGGTGGAGCTGTGAGGGAGGGGTGTATTGATGATTGAAGGGACGAGCGCCCAGACCACGCCCCCGCCCCCCTATGGGTATCCGCATGCCCCCTATGGGTGTCCAGTCGGACGGGATTCGCACGAGAGTGTGCCCTCGTTGTGCCCTCATGCCTACATCGCCTCACTCGCAGGGCGCATAGACAAGCGGCGAAGGGAGGAGGTGAACCCCAGCGGTGAACGCTGGCCGGGGTAAAGCTCAAGTGAGGTTGAGGTTCTTTTCAAAGAGGGTCAGCCTCAGCACGCGGACCCTTCCTCGTCTACGCCTCTACGCCTACGCGCCTACGCGCCTACGCGCCTACGCGCCTGCGCGCCTACGCGCCTACGCCCACGCCTACGCCCAGCGTCTACATGCCTACGTCTACGCGCCTAAGCGCCTACGCCTACGTCAACGCCTACATGCCCAACGCCATGCCACGCCTCGTCTACGCCTATGCGTCTACGTCTACGCCTAGCGTCAACGCGTCTATGCGTCTATGCGCAGCGCCTACGCCAACCGTCGACGCCTACGTCGCGCCAACCGTCTGTGCCTCACGCCTCACGTCGCGTCGTCGTGTTCCGCGTTGCGTTCCCCGTCTACGTCTTGATCCCTCTTGCGCCTGATCCCTTCTTGCCTTGTCTCTCTCTTGTCCAGTCGGAGGGATAGGGAGAAAGGGGCTGGGGGGAAGGGGAGCAGGTACTTGACAAGTAGAGGGAAGGCAGCTAGATTCCCGGCGCGATGAACGAAAGAGGCGCCGCGCGGCCAGAACCGCCGGCGCCGTGATCCATACGAGGGGATGATCCGCATGGACACCGAGACAGTAGCGCACGCGATGGAACGTGATGAGCGAACGGCGGCGCGGGAGCGTTGGCGGGCGGCGGGGGGATCGCGGCGTCGACCGCTTCACTCGTTCTCAACCACGCGTGAGCGGGGCGAGCGGCGGGCGGAGCTCAAGCTCGAGCGGGATGCTGCCTTGGCGCTGCTCGATGATCCCGAATGCCACGCGGCATGGGTCGAAGCCTGCATCCTGAATCCGCACTTGGGGGCGAACAACGCCGCGATCGTGGCGGCGAGACTACCGGGCAAGGTGGTCGGCACGGCGCGTTACTGGCGGCGCGTTGGCGCCCGTGTCCACAAGGGCGAGCGGACGGCGTTGTACTTGACGGGCGGGCCGAACACGCGCTTCGCGCCAGTCGCCGCGTTCGCCGCATGCCAGACATCGGCAGGGCCGGAGCTGGCCGCGATCGAAACCGACGATGAGCGGACAGTCTCCAACGACGACATCCCGTTCTGAAAGCTACTTGACAATCCCTGCGATCTACTGTAAAGTCGTTGCCAACGATGAACCCAACGCAAGGAGGAAGCATGAGCACCATCACGACCGAGCCGCAGCTGCGTGAGCTGATCGGGGCGGAGCGTTTCGCCGACGCCGTCCACGCGCTGCAAGCTCAAGACCTCTCCGGATTCGGCCCCTACCTGATCGACCTCACGAACGCGGTGTTGACCCAGGTGGATGAGATCGACCTCACCGACCCGGACTCAAAGGACCGCTGCCATGAGATCGCAGACAACGTCGTGCCCGTCTACACGCACGAGATCATGGCGACCATCTCAGAGTCGATCGAGCTGGCGGCGGTAGAGCCGGAGCTTGGCCCGGCGTTCGACGGCTCGGCCACGCCCGTGAACGTCGCCGCCGCCAACATCTACGAGCT
This sequence comes from Thermoleophilaceae bacterium, assembly GCA_050693815.1. GTDB lineage: Bacteria > Actinomycetota > Thermoleophilia > Solirubrobacterales > Thermoleophilaceae > JACVRW01. The sequence continues at coordinate 14,959 of JBOGXS010000050.1, forward strand.
CGTATCCAACATCGCCCACCAGCGACTGTACGACCGGAAGGAAGCGTGAACACCACGGCCTGCCGCGACGGGCTGCGCAAGGCCGGCGCTCAGCGAGCGGATGCTGAGCGTCGGCGTGCGAAGACGATGGCGGACCTCGCCGACTGGACACGCGCCGCCGCCGAGCAGGGAATCTCGATCGTGGAGATTGCCAAGCTCTCAGGAGTCAGCCGGCCGACAATCTATGAATGGCTGGGGCGATGAGGCAGGGCAGCGGAGTAACCCTCGCGGTCGCGTTCTGCCTGCTGACGCCTGCGTCGGCGAGCGCTCATCTGCCCGAGAAGTTCGCAGACTGGCAGCAGGTCGCACGATCGGTCTTTCCGGCCGCCTGCGAGCCGGAGATCGACGCTGCGCATACAGAGGCGCCGCCTACACCCCACGCGAGAGCGTGGGCGAGGTCGCCTCTCCTGGGCCACGACCGATGCGAGATCGTGCTCGGGCCTCGCTTCCATCCGTTGACGCCGGACATGCAATGTGATGTCGTCGTCCATGAGTACGGCCACTTGGCGGGGCTCCCGCACTCCGACGACCCAGCCTCGGTCATGCGCCCTGGCCGAGACACGGTGACGGTGCCCGCATGCAAGACCCCACCTTGGGAGCGACGCTTCAGGGTCGGGCCTGAGGAGCGCATTTGGAGGCTCGAGCGCGAATACCGACCGCAGGAGATCACGGTGCGGCGGGCAGGGCGTGAGCTGGTGAGAAGGGATGGCTTGGGTTGTTTGCTGGCCTTCCGCGATCGACACGCGATGGTGCGCGTCTCGACCTGCGGGCCGACGCCGCGGCTCAAGGTTCAGACACGCTCGCGGACCGGCAAGCGCGTGCGCGTGCGCGTCGAGGTCTACGATGGTTGAGGCGATGCAGCAGAGGGGCTGGCTAGCCCCGTAGGCCGTCGAGGTTGTCGCGGCGGGTGTGGCAGGCGCGGCACAGCGCCATCGTCCGACTGGACAAGCTCGGTGAGGCGTGCGCCCAATCGGTGGCGAGGCGCCCGCAGCGCCGGCACGTCCCTCGCTTCGGGTGGGCGCGCTGGTTTCGCTTCCAGGTGCGCTGCTGGGCCTTGGAGTAGGTCGTGTGCTTGCCGCCGGGCACGGCTACTCGCTCTTCCCCGGCTCGAGCTGCTTGTCGGGGACGACCTCGCGGGCGGTGCCCTCGACGGTGAGCCCGAACTTGCGAAGCCCCGCTTCGAGCTCCTCGACGCTTCGCTCATGGCGTACCACGGTGATCGTCTCGTCTCCTCTGAGCTTCGATGCCTTGTCGCGGAAGATCCCGTGGGTGGTTGCGAGGGTGAGCAGGGAGGCGGCGATCTGGTTCGGCTTCAGCTCCCCGCCCTCGATCGCCTGTTTGGTCTTCTCCAGGGCGGTGTCATAGACCGAGGCGGCCTCGTCTGCGATCGCCTCCGCGGCCTCCGCGCGACGGGACTTGAGCTCGGGGCCGACCTCCTCTCTGAGCTGCGCATAACGACGAGACTGCTTTCGCATGAACCCTCGCAGCACCACCGGCGAGAAGGTGTAACCGACCTCCGCAAGTGCCTTGGAAGCGCGAGCGGCCGAGCCGCCTGCGAGAGCGAGGGCACGCAGGGCGAACTCGCGATCCTCCTCAGGGTAAACGCTGGTCGACCGCTTCGAGGGCATCGCTGCGAGCATCCTCGCATCGGCGCGCTTGCGGGCCTTGTAGCGGCGGCTTTCTGCTCGCTTGGCGCAGGGCTTCGAGCAGTAGGTCTGGTGGGGAGCCTTTGGTTCGAAGGACTCGCTGCACTCGGGGCAGGTCATGGGGGAGATCAACCTTGCAGCGTCAGGCGGGCCGATCCGCAGGACGTATAGGGCGGATCGCAAAGCCGGGCTGATGGCAATGTAGCAGGAATCGGCGACATTCACGCCACCCTTCGCAGTCGATCCACCTTCGCCTCGGCTGCTTGGATTCGTCGCTCGATCGAAGCCCTCTGGCGGGTGAGGTCGACGGCGAAGGTGACTTCGTTTCGCTCGAGGATGGCGAGGCGCTGGGCGAGAGAGAGGCGGTCGCGGTCGGCGGCCCTCTCTGCTCGACGCTGAGCGTCACATCTGCCGGCGGCGAGGGCGAGCTGGTCGACGTACTCCTTCGAGGGGGCCTCGATCAGCTCCCCTCTCATCGCGAGCCAGGGCTTGTCGGTGTAGCCGCGGGTCGAGTCTCGGTGGGGGAGCCGGGGAGGGTCGCCGGCCTCGATCGCCTTTCGCACCCGCTGCAGGAACGCTTCGGCGCTGGCCGTCCGGTTCATCTCGGCGGCGAGCTTGCGCTTGTTCCACCCCAGGCGCTTGACGACCTTGGCTATCCCGAGGTGCTCGGCTTCGGCGAGCGGATCGGCGGGAGGCCAGGTCGGAGGGCCGTCAGTCATTCCCCGCTCCGAGGCACATCTGGGGCACGTCGCCGCTTGTCATCGCGTGTCGCCAATCGCCACCCGTCACCATCGCCATGCCTGATCGACGGTATTCTAGCGGCACCGGCGGTCATTCTCGACCATCCGGCGCCAGCTCGACAAGCTGGAGGTCGCTGGTTCGAGCCCAGCAGCGCCCATCCGCAGAGTCGGCTTGATTCTGCGGTTTGGGTACGCCGGAGTCTGGAGGTCACCCTCCGTTGGCTCGGAGTCGGGTACAAATAGGGCACATCGGACGCCCGCCCTGAGACCTCCAGCTTCGGTGTGCCCTGGTCGCTCACCGCCTCCAGCTCAGCCATCACGCTCTCCCTCAAGGGCCAGCTCCATCAGCCGCTCTCCGAGGAAGTGCCCGGCCTGGACGAGAACTCCGTCGCCGAGAGCAGACAATCGGGATCGCTCCAGCCCTGCGGCGCGCCGAGCATCCACTCCGCGAAACGCGCAGAGAGGCTCGGGCGGTTGGCCGTGTAGCGCGGCCCAGCGTTCGATCGCCCCGCCGAAGCGTCCCCATTCCACCGGTACTCCAAGTCGCTCAGCGTCGGGCTGGGATCGCGAGGGTTCGGCGCGGTCGCCTGCCTCGCTCCTTGGCCGTCTCCCTTGACGGGCGTTGGCAGCAGAGCTATCGCCTCGGCCAGCATCGGCCCGCCGGTCCTGCTCGCCCCGCTGACCTCCGTTCCCGACCTCGCCCGCGCCATCGGGGTCGGAAGCAGCTCGACCACCCCCGGCAGCGACGGTCGAACCGCCGCCACCTCGCTCGGCGAGCGGTTGTGGCCGTTCGGCGTTGCGCTGGGCGTCGGCAGCAGCTCCTCCGTCTGCTGGGTGAGCATGATCCCTCCGCCCCGCTCTCTCGCCCCCCGACCCGTGGCCGCGTCTCGCTTCGCCACCGGCGTCGGCAGCAACGCAGAAGAGACGGTCGCGAAGGTGCGGGGCGCCGAAGGCGGCAGCGGGGAGACAGTCCCATGCGCACACATAGCCGAGCGAGGCCAGATCGCCGAGAACCTCTCCCCATGCCCGTCCAGGCTCCTCAGTAGGGACAGCGAGTAGGTTCGCCACGTTCTCGACGCAGACGAGCGGGGGCCGAAGTAGGCCAACGACTCGGGCCATCTCCCGCCACAGCGCAGTCTCTGGATGGTCGAGGCCCGTTCTGCGACCGGCCGTGCTTGCCCCGCGGCAGGGGAAGCCCCCGGCGAGAAGATCGACGCGAGGCGCAGCGCCATCGACCTCTCGCACGTCCCCGAAGATCGGCACTCCGGGCCAGCGCAAAGACAGGATCTCTCGGCGCTCGGCCTCGGACTCGCAGAAGAAGGAGTGCTCCCAGCCTGCGAGGGAGAGGCCGTAGTCGAGCAGCCCGATTCCGCTGAACAGCGAGCCGACGATGGGCGTCGAGCGGTCATTCATGCCCCGCCATCACGCTCTCCCTCGCCCAGCGCCGCTCGGCCCGCTTCGGTGAGCACCCACAAGTGAGCCTCAGCGTTGTACTCGACCAGCCCGCGCCGGATCAGGGGACCCCAGCATGTCCCGTGAATGCCGCGGAGGCCGCTGAGAGGACGCCAGGCGACCTCCCTCCGGTCGATGGCTTCGAGGCTCGAGGCAAAGTTCCATGATTTTCCAAATCCGCTTCCGTAGAGCCAGAGCAGCGAGTCGCGAATCTCGAAGCCCGCGTCCTCAATCCCCGAGGCAAGCCGGTGATAGGTGCGGGTGCCGCCGAAGGCGAGCAGGTGCCCGCCGGGCTTGAGCACTCGTAGGGCTTCGGTGGCCCACTCGCGACACCACTCCTGAAAGGCGTGCTGCGAGCGGTGGGAATCCCAGCTCGCACCCATGAGTCTCAGCGAGTACGGCGGGTCGCAGACGACGGCGTCGATCGACGCGGCCTCCATCCCCTGCATCTGCTCGATGCAGTCGCCTTCGCGCATCGCGCTCATCCCATCCCCCCGTGCCGATGCCAGTACCAGGTCTCGGGGTCGCGGCGCTGGCCCGACTTCAGCGGCTCGAGCCCGGCGGCGCGCAGCCCGGCGGACCAGGAGCCGAAGTGGTTGGCGACGTGCGAGGGACCCGGCCAGGCGCGGTCGCGATGGGCGGCGCGGACGCGGCGGGCGGTCTCGGGGCTAAGCCTCGCGAGCGTGGACGGAGCGGGGCACCAGTCGTACGCGCAGGGGGGTTGGCCGTAGAGCTCCACCCACTCGGCGAAGCCATCGAGAATCCATTGACGCGAGAGGCTGCACCTGTAGGCGGCGTCGCAGGCAAGGCAGCGCTTGCCGGGTACCGAGCCTGCGTTGTAGATGCGCTTCTGACAGCCGACGCAGAGGGCGTAGACCTTCCGCTTTCGCGCCTTGGTCTTGGCCCCGGTGGGGTCGGCGAGCAGACCGTACGCATAGCTGCGAGAGATCCCCATGCGCTCGGCGATCTCGACCCCGTTGAGGCCCTGGCGCCACAGCTCGACCGCCTCGGTGACCCGGCCGTTGGCCTCGCCTGCGGCCACGAGTCGGATCGCCTCGGCGTAGCGGCCGGTCATTCGCGATCCTCTGGCGTGGCGAGTAGACCATCGAGTCGATCGACAGCGTCCTGCTCGACCGTCCAATGTTCGTACTCGACGTCGTCGTAGCTGAGGGCTGAGCGAATCGCCCGTAGACCCTCCCGCGCTCGGAGCAGGTCACCCGCCACCCGGTCGGCGGGCACGGTGGATGAGTAGGCGCCGTTGAGAGGGCAGTACGTCGGGCGATCCCACACGGCGCCGCATTCGAGGCAGATGTGGGCGTTGATCAGCTTCGGGGCGGACTCGGTCATGCTCCTAGATCGTCCTTTGCGGACTCGCTCACGTCGCCTCCCCTCGCCACGGCGCTGCGCGCAGCTCCTCGATCAGGGCCTCGGCCTCGGCGAGCCATGCCGCCGCCGCCGACTCCGCCGACTCCGCCGCCGACTCCGCCGCCGACCCCACCGCCGACCACACCGCCGACTCCGCCGACTCCGCCGCCGACCACACCGCCGACCATGCCGTCCACCGAGCCGTCGAGCACGCCGCCGACCTCGCCGCCAACGTCGCCGCCGACCGCGCCACGAAGTGCGCTCTCATGCGCTGCTTATGGTCACCGCGCTCGATGGCCGTGATTACGTCCTCGATTGCGTCAACAGCCTGCGCTCGATGCTCGTCGGACCAATGCGGAGCCAGCGGCAGCACCCGCTCGCGCAAGCGCCTGATCGCGAGCCGATCCAACAAGGCACCGACTTCATCCTCACGGTCAGCCGTATCCCCCAGGAGCATGTAGAGCGGCGAGAGCATTCGCGTGCGTTCGGCCTGATCGAGGAGTCCGTCGTTGATCTTGATTCCAAGGTCAGCCAAACGGCGGTCCATGCACGCAGGATGGTCGGGGTACTTGCCGACCTCGCCGGGCTCCCCGTGGATGTAGGCGATGCGAGCCGTCAGGCAGGCGTTCTCGAGGCCGCGCCCATTGCCCGCCGGGATCGGCAGGGCCTCGACTTCGGCGAGGCGTCCGGGGATCAGGGTTGTGTTCATTCGACGGCCTCTCTCTCCGCGAAGCTCGCGATCACGGCTTCGACTGCTTCCAACACCCGTTCGGAGGGGAAGACGTAACCGGGGTTGTCGGCCAACAGCGGTACCGTTGCTGCTTCCGCCGCTTGATGGACGACCTCTTGGAGGCACTCGGCACCGCCCTCGCCGATCCATCGTGCGACCGCTTGCCAGTGCTCGGGGTTCTCACTCATCGTCGGTTCCTCTCATTGACGTGTGCCCCTCAGCTCGGAGCCGTCAGGGCGTTCGGCCCTTCACCACACTCCAATCGCCAGCCAGCCTGAGCTTCCGGGTGATCCTGCGGGCACGCAATCGCGCAGATCCCGCAGGCACCGAAGCCGCGCTCCTGCTTCTCCTCGTCGGTCATGGCACGCAGGTAGACGCGATCGGCGCGAATCCTCACAGTCCTACCCCAAAATCCCGCCGCCACGGCTCTCGCCTGATTGCGGGTTCCGCCGGGGTAGCAGGCCACGTCGCCATCGTCATCGCCGTAGAGATCGGGCGGTAGCCTCTTCATCGCGCCGTCTCCCGATCGCGCACCCGTCCGAGCGCCTTGCAGCGGGGGCAGGCTCCATAGACGTCCGCCACCGTGCCGTCGCCGAGCTGTTGGAGATCGCACTCGCACGGCTGGCGCTCGATGCAGTCGGCTGCCCTCTCGATCGCCTCGGCGCAGGTCGCTGCCTCGGCGTCGAGTGGAAGGTTGAAGGCCGCGATCAGCGTGCCGCGCAGGTGGCGGTAGGAGTCCTCAGCGCGCTCAGCGCGGGTGCGCCCAACCTCGACGTGGCGAGCATCTACGACATCGAGGGCCGTGTACCTGGCTTCCCCGCAGACCAGGCAGGGTTTCCCTTCCCTGGCGTATAGGCCGCGTGCATGGTGGTCGGGGCAGACGTAGATCGTGTAGTGCTGCTCAGCCATCGTCGCCCGTCGTTGAGGGCTCCGCATCCAACAGCCGCTCGACGTCGGTGCCCCAGTTGAGGACGAACTCGCCGCCACGCTTCCACGCTTCCCAGTCGAGGAGCTGGGCGAGGGGGTAGCTCGGCGCAGTCGCACGATCCTCGCGGACGGCGAGGAGACCACCGCGCCCCCGGAAGGCGCTGTAGCTGTGGGTGCCTTCCTCGGAGGCTGCCCATCTTTCCGCGAGGGCCTCTCGGCGATCGACCTCGATCTGAACGTCATTGAGCTTGGCCCTGACGAAGCTGCCCTTGGCCGCCGGAAGATCGCCATCGGCGATGTCTTCTAAGTCGCGCCGGAGCCGCTTGACGGCCCGGCGCAGCATGTCGTCGGCGTAGCCGGTGACGGGGTGGCCGAGGGCCTCATCCGCCAGTGCAAGTTGGGTGTGCCGCTGGCTGTTGAAGCGGGCCTCCATGCGACCAGCAGCTTCGCGCTGACCGGCGCTCCACGTCGCGTAGACGGAGTCAGGCGCGAAGCCGCAGGGCCGGACGGTGTCAGCCATCGTGGCGCAGCGCCTTTCGCCCCGCATCCGTGACCCAACCCTCACCATCGAGCCAACCAGCGTCCTGCGCGGCTAAGAACACCTGCCGAGAAGTTGCACCTGGCTTCAGGGCCAAGATGCCCTCAGGGGAAACGCGGCCACCGGCGTCGTGTCCGAACCGCACCAACAACAGCGCCATCCACCTTTCTTTGCTGCTCATCGCCCCTCCCTCGACCGCATCCACCGCCAGTGAAGTCGCAGCGCACGGACAAGCTCCGCGAGCGGTGAGCGGTGGCCTCGGGGCAGGGGGCAGCGGTAGGCCATCACGGCTTCTCGCTGTCGGGCGGGTCGAGCCTCAGCCACTCGCGAATCTGCTCGGGCGGGATTTCGCGGACTACCTTGGCCTTGCCCACGCGGAACTTCCCGTCGCCGATCGGGATCGCGGCGATGTCGCGCGCCGTGAACTCGCAGACGAAGATCCGATAGCCCTCCCGCCACGCGCGCAGACACCACGGCAGAATGGCGAGATTGATCCCTGCGCCGCAGTCGCGCCGCGGGTTGGTGTCGGGGTCGGTGACCTCGTACGTCTGCCCGACCTCGTAGGTGATGCCGCCGGCGTAGGGGCCGTTGGCGTCGGCGTCGGTGAGCTTGTAGGCGCGGATCTTGCCGACCTGGTCGCGCAGCCACAGCAGATCGTTGACACGCTCGGGCGCAAGTCCCTTGGCGCCCGCGAGGTTGGCGTTCGCGAGGTAGACGTTCGCGAGGTTGGCGCGCGCGAGGTTGGCGCCCGCGAGGTTGGCGCCCACGAGGTTGGCGCCCACGAGGTTGGCGCCCACGAGGTTGGCGCGCGCGAGGTTGGCGCGCGCCCGTGTCGCCTCTTCCACCGCCTGTCGCACGTCGAAGGCGTCCTGTGCCGTGTAGAGGACTCGGCCTGCGCTGGTCTTGATCTCGATCATCACTCTCCCTCTCGGTCATAGGGCTTCGGTCGCGCCGGCCAGGACCAGTCGATCGCGTCGAGGGCGGCGTGCATCGCATTGAGGGGAGCGAGGTGGGCGCGCGTAAGATCGACACCCGCGAAATTGGCACGCGCGATATTGGCGCTCGTGAGGTTGGCGTTCGCGAGCGCGTCGAGGCGAGCGATCACCGCGGGACTCCTCATACGACGACCTCCTCAACAACGCCGAAGACCTCGGCCCTGGCCGCGCGGATCGCGTCCTCGAAGCGGCCCCTCGACTCCATGACGAGGTGGGCGTAGGTCCGGTCTTGCACCTGAAGGGAGTGGCCCGCCTGCTCTGCCGCCTCGACCCGGGAGACCTCGGGGTCGCGGAGCATCATCGAGACGTAGAAGTGGCGCAGGTCATAGGGGCGCATCCCCGGCGGGGCAACCGCCCCCCATACGCGCCGACGCCAATTGGCCCAGTTCGCGCGGGTGAGCGCGAGCTCGCCTTGGGTCACGAAGACGTTGGGGCGAGGGGGGCAGGCGCTCTTGTGGTCGGCCAGGTCGGCGACCAGCGGCGCGAGCATCTTCACGGCCCGATGGCGCCCGGTCTTCTGAGAGCGGACGAGGATGGTCTGCCCGCGAACGTCCTCCCAAGTGAGAATCCACGCCTCCTGGGGCCGAAGCCCGGCGTAGGCGAGCGCCGAGATCAGGTGAGCGTCGGCGGGACGCCGGCAGTCGAACAGGGCCTTGCGGATGCCCTCGACCTGCGCCGGTGTCGGCGGGTTGATCGGCTCGGCGTCGGGCAGCTTGGGCTTTCGGGCGAGCTGAGCGGGGTTTCCCTGCGTGTAGCCGGCACGCATCGCGTGACAGAAGACCTGGCTGAGAATCCCGAGTGCCTTTCGCTTCGCAGTCGGCCCCGTGTCCAGTCGGGCGAGCCACAGCTCCACGTCGGCGACCGTGACTTCGCCGAGACGGCGAGCGTCGAAGGTGGGCAGCACATGGCAGCGAAGAAGCTGCTCGTAGAGCTGCGCGGTGCGCGGGGCGGTGTTTCGCCCGTGGCTTGCCCACCATTCCGCGGCGACCTCGCCGATCGTGCGGCTCGACGCCTGCAACTGGGGCAGGTAGCCGAGGCGCTTGGCGCGACGGACCTCATCCTCGTAAGCGCGGGCGAGGGTGATCTCTCCCCGCTCGAACGTCTTCGCCCGGTGAACGCCCGCGCCGTCGCGGTAGCGCACCTTCAACCTGCCTCCCGGCAGCCGTTGCAAGCTCATGGTCCCTCCGTATTCGATTCGATGGCTCGAAGTCTGCGACCGAAGTTGGCCGCTATGGCGACCCTAGCCTGCGGGAGATGGAGGCGCAAGGCGGGGGGCTCGGGGCGGGAGCGGTGAAGCCACTCCGAGACCGCCTGCTCGGGGATGCGCCAGTTGCGCGCGGGGCGGTATGCCTCGAGCTCGCCTTCGCGACAGGCCCGGCGCACGAGAGCAGGGGAGAGGCGCACCTGAGCGGCCACCTCATCGCAGGTGAGAAGGGTCATCGCGCCGCCTCCTGCTTTCGCCAGCTGCGCACGGTGCGCTGGTCGACGCCGAGCGCCTGCGCTGCGACGAACGCGCGCTGCCCATCGTATTCGGGAAGCCGCTTTCGCCGTTTCTGGTAATAGCTCGATCCCCTGCCCAAGCGGGCGCCCGCACGCTTGGAGGGTCGCTGAGGGACCCACAGGTCGTCGGGCACGTTGGAGAGGTGGCCTCCATGGGCGGTCAGAATGCGATCGAGCGTATGCACACTGGGGACGACGTCCTCGTGGCGCCACCGCCACATCGTCCGCATGACGCTGTCGCCGAACGTCTCGCCGATCGGCTCGTCGGGGTGAAGGTCATAGCGGCAGCGCAGCCATCCTTCCAGCCAGTCGGCGAGGCGCTCGCTGTCGAGCCACTCGCCGTTTTGCCAGTTCAGCTTCATGCGGCCTCCTTCGGATGCTCGGCGATCCAGCCTTCCCGGGGGCGGAAGTGAAAGTCGACCTCGGCGCAGAACTCGCGCAGCCCCTCGGGGTACTGGTCTTCTTGCAAGCGGATCACCCGCTGATCGAGCAGGTGGTGGTGGCGGGAGCAGACCCAATCCCAGGCGCGGCGGTCCCAGAGAGCTTCCGCCAGGCGCTCGGCGGACCACTTGCGAGTCTGCGCGGCGTGCTTGAGACGCTGGCGAGGGACCCAATGGGCACGCTGCAAGCGCCCTTCGCAGCCCGCGAAGCCCATCCGTCCGAGGGCGCAGAGCAGGGTCATGGCGCAAGCTCTCGCCCGCACTTGACGCAGCGGACCTCGACGTTGCCGTCCAGGTCGTCCTCCTGGATGGGGATCGGGCGCTCGCACTCACAGGGCTTCGGCCTCATCCCGCGCTCCCCAGCGCCTTGAGCAGGCTCTGCCGGGCGGACACGGCGGCGGCCAGCGCCCGGTAGCGAGTCGCCAAGGCCTCCTTCTCTGCCTTCGCGGCCAGGTACTCGCCGTAGACCTTGGAGTCGAGCTTCTGGTGGGCCTCGGCCGAGCGCAGATCCCCGGCGGGCACACGCTCGCCGGCCTTGCGCGCTCTGTCTGCGATCACAAGCAGCTGCTTCTGGAAGTCGCGCTCGTAGTCGTTCTGCGCGTCCTCGAAGCGCTTCACGGCATCCGAGTAGGCGTCGGCGGCCTTCTCCAGCCTGTCGGCGCCATCCTCGACGGCGTTCATCACCTCGCCGGGATCGAAGCTCATCGTCACTTACTCTCGTAGCGATGGGATTCAACGTGCTCGGCCGGCAGATGGAGCTCGACCGCCTTGGCGAGGCGGTGAAAGGCGTCGCCCTGATAGAGAAGCGCCCACACTCGCGCCGTGGTGAGATCGTCACCATCCATCGCCTCTCGGGCTCGGAGGCGAGGGTCGCTCACCTTGTCACGCGGGCTCATGCGGCGTTCCCCTTGAGCGCCTTCTTGAACTGACGCTCATACGACGTGAAGGCGCTGTACCACTTGCGGGCGTGAACGAAAGCGCTCGGGTCGAAGGGCGGGACCTCGAAGTAGGTGTAGTCGCCGTCGCGGGTCAGGTGGACGAGGGCGAGGAACTCGGCGGGCTGGGAGCCCATCTCCTGCGCGGCGAGGTCGTAGGCGTGAAGCTGCACGCCGTAGGTGGGGCGAAGGCTCTTGGAGGTCTTCCAGTCCAGGAGGCCGATGCGCCCCGCGATCTCAGCCCGGGCGTCGAAGGTGCCCGCGAAGCCGTGCTCCGCGGAGCCGACGACGACCTCGGTGGCGAGGAAGGCGGGGCGGTAATCGGTGAGAAAGAGGGCGGCGGCGCGGATCAGTCCCGCGACCTCGGCCGGGTAGTCGGCCGGGTTGGGGATCACCCCTTCGCGGGCGTAGAGCTCAAGCGCGTCGTGGACGTGGGCGCCCTCTCCGCCGGCTGTGTCGCGCACGTCGTTGGGCGTGCGCTTTCGCTCGCGCAGCAGCGCCAGCAGGCCGTCGTAGTCGCCCGCCTCGATCAACTCGACCACGCGGCTCACGACTCTTCCTCCGCATGCAGGGCGATCAGGGCTTCGAGCGTGGTCGTCATCCCCCACCACGGCGGCGGGCCGTTGGTGACCGAGCCGAGCACGGTGGTCACCGAGGGCACCCGCTTGCCGTCGACGCGATAGCCGCGGGGCGAGGCGGTGAACTCCACGGTCGGGGTCACGGCAGGATTCCGTTTTCGCGATAGACGCGGCTCATATCCCGGCAGGTGGGGCAGATCGGGACGCCGCAGGCGCAGCTCGCCCGCTCGGGACCGAAGTCGTGGCCCAAGTGCTCGCCCCCTGGCGCCCCGCAGTAGGCGGACCTGCCCTTGTCGGAGGACAGGTGCGCAACCTGATCGCCGGGCGGCTCCAGGGAGGGCAGCTTGTGGGTGTCCGTCGCCACGTCCGCCATCTCAAAACGGCGGCTCATCGAAGGCGTCGGTCAGCGGAGGCTGGCGCTCGGCGGCGAGGCGCTTCAACGCGGAGGCGAACTTGCGCTGGTCGGTGACGCCGGCCACCGCCGACTCCAGCGAGGACACGTCGCGCGACCCCGAGGCGACGGCCTCCAAGAGCACCTGCTCCAGCGGCAACTGCTTCGCCTCTTCGAGCACGGAGGGCGGAGCATCGCCAGGGGTCTCCGTCTGAGGCTCGACCGCCTCCGACTGCGAGGTGGGTGAAATGGCGTTGTCGATGTCCGAGACGAAGAAGTCCGTCCACACGCGGATCGTCTGGACGGTGATCTCACCGTCGAGCAGGTCGAGCGTCCGCAGGGCCATCTCCTGGGAGTGCTGGCGCTCGATCCGCGCCCCCCGAGAGTCGACCGGGAGCTCGGGCTGGCCGACGGCGCCGCGTGCGTCGAGGCGGTGCGGACGGTCGGGGCGCTGCTCCTTGGAGAGCTTGTGCTTTTGGAAGGGCTTGCCGTCGCGGGTCGTCAAGTTGTAGACCGTGATTGAGCCGTAGATCGAGTCGCCGACATCCGGCGGCGGCGTGTCGGGCTTCTGCGTCAACACCACCCGATCGCCATAGCCAGCCAGGGTCAGGTAGTAGTCGACCATCGGCCCGTGGCGCGGGTTGACCCACTCGCTTCGACCGTGCTCGCTGGTGATCGTGAACTCCTGTGACATCTACGATGCTCCCTCCCGTGAAGCTCGGCGCTCGCCGCCCTTCACGTATTCGCGCAGTTCATCCTCGGCCTGCTGGGTGCGGGCCTCGGCCTTCTTCAAGTCGTCTTGCAGCCGGTTGATCTCCGCGAGCAGGTCGATCGCGAAGGCACGCCATACGTCCATCAACTGCTTCTGGCAGGCGCGGATCGAGGCCATCTGCGAGGCGAGATCCTGAGAGGCGGCGCGCAGCTTGTGGTTCGTCTGCTTGGTGTGCGTGGCGAGCTTCTTCTGCACGTCACGCTCGGAGTGGGTCATCGCCACGCCTCTGCCCCGGGCGCGTCTTGGATGCAGAACTCCTGCGCCACGGCGACGGCGTCCTCGAGCTCGAGCTCCGTGCGCCGCACGCGCTCGTAGGAGAGGTCGTTAGGCCAAAGCGCGAAGTCGTCGCGAGCGAGGGCGGCGCAGCGGCGGGCCTTGGCGAGGCGGTCGGCGGCGGGGTGGCGACCCCTGGGCGGCGCGACCGAGAGCATCCGGTGCAGGTCCTGAATCCTCATTGGCAGGGACTCTAGCCGTAGCGTTGCTCCCTGTCAAGTACGAGTGCAACGGATCTTGTCGCAGTTTGCGCGTATTCCTGATACCGTTGGCGCAACGAGGAGGATTGCGAATGGCTGGCACAGACCCCGAGATTCGCCATCGGCTCGCCCAACGGCTGCGCACCCGTCGCAAGCAACTGGGGCTGAGGCAGGTCGACGCCGCCAAGCACGTCGGGGTGAAGCCCGACACCTACATCCATTGGGAGCGGGCGATCTCCTTCCCCGAGGTCCACCATCTGCGCCAAGCGCAGGAGGCGTTCGACATCGAGCTCATGGACCTGGCGATCGACGGCGCGGTGGGCGAGGACGCCTCTACGCTCTCCGATGCGCTCGAGCCGCTCGAGCAGGAGATCGCTCGTCTGCGTTTACAGCTCGAAGATGAGGCCGGTCGTCTTCGCTCACAGTTCGAAGATGTGCGCGCGGGCTTGCGCCGTCTGTCAGGCGACGAGTAGCGTCGCCGAAGGCTGCCGCCGCGTCGGCGAGCACCGCCTCGACTCCGCGATCCGAGGCGTGGTCGGCGAGCAGCCCGAGTCCGAGCGCGGCGGCGTGAAACAGCCTCTCCGCCTCGCTTCGTGCGCTTGCCTGCATCGTCTGCTCCCCGCTCGGAGTACCCTGTCGAAGCTAGCAGCGAATGTGACTTGACGCGAGTCGAACATTCGTTTAGCCGAAGGCAGGGGGAAGGGGTTGATTTCCTTTCCTTCCTTTCTTCTTTCCTTTCTTCATCTTTCGTCTTCATCGTCTTACCTTTCCCCATGCCCCCTGGTTAGATTCGAGCAGGAACCGGCTAGCCCCTTGGTGGAGATAGGCCGGTTCGCAAGGCTGGACGCCCCCGCTTGAGTTCATCGCAGTCTGCCGGCTATCGCTGTCTGCGTGCTACGCCCGTCCCCGGTCCTGATCGTCGCCGGGTACAACCTCCACGCTTCATCCAGCTACATCGCCCCTCGCCCCCATCGACGTTCAGGGGGGGCGGCATCGTAGTAGGCCCGTCCTCTTCAAAGAGTCGGCCTGCGGGCAACGGTTGCTTGGGCTCCGCGCCGCTGCCAGGGACGCGGTCAGGGCCGGGCTACCGGGCGTGCGCGGGCGAGCTAGCTGTCCTCCTTGCAGTTGCTGGGAGGCTCCACAGGCATCCCCTCACGGTCGTAGGCGCGAAGAACGTCCGCGCCGCCGATGACGGGGTATCCGTGGGCGATCAGCCTCTCGATCGCTCTCACGGCCTGTGGGGTGCAATAGCGGCGCAGGACGTTGCCGCTTCGGTCTTCGACCTCGATCCACTCGATCACGTCGGCCAGTCCTCTGCGGGCAGCCAGATCGGCCCACACTTGAGTCCGGGGGGCCACCAGGCCATCAGGGGCTCGGCGCCGAAGGCGTCGGCGGTCTGCGTGAGCGCCTGACGAGCCAGGGGGCCGAAGGTCGAGCGCCACGGCAGGTCGCCGGTGCCCTTGGTCTCCACCAGGAGCGGAGAGTGGACAGGGTGGATGGCGAGGTGGTCGCCGGCTCCCCCCTCGTGGCGGCGAGAGGCGACGAGGTAGCCCGCTGCGCGAAGCACCGAGGCTACCCTGCGTTCACGTTCGAGGCCATTCAACCTCAGATGCGGTCGGCGACGACGAGGATCAGCACGACCAGAAGAACGATCACAAGAATGCTGACGGCGTTCATATTCAGCCTTCTAGGGCATCGCGGTACAGGCCAACGGTCCAGGTCACGATCGTGGGCAGCAGGCCGATCACCGCGAACACGGCGACGACGAGACCGCCCGAGAGCTCGAAGCCGAACTCGGCCGCGATCGCAACGAGAGCGGCGATGAAGGTGGTGAGTTCGGCGGGGTGGCGTTGGGGCAGGGTGGGGTGGTCTGCTTGATCGCCTTCGGCGGTCACTTGTGGCCTCCTTCGAGGTACATGGGCTTGTGGGTTGCGGGGCAGGCGTTCCACTCGTGTCCTGACCAGTCGTTGTGGCCGCGGCGCGGCAGGCCCGAGAGGCGCACCGGCGAGCGGTGTGCGGCGGGCATCGCGGCCGTGTGGGCGTTGTCGAGCAGCCAGCGAAGGCTTCGCTGCTGAGCGTCGGTCGGGCGGTCGCCGGTGGTCCCGTGGCACATCACCCCGACGTTGTTGGAGTTGTGGTTGCCGACGTGCGCGCCCTTCTGCACGATCGGGCGCAGACAGAGGATCGCTCCCGAGCGGGCGAGGCAGTAGTGGTAGCCGATCCCGCCCCAGCCCTGAGAGCGGTGGTAGTCGTCGTAGGAGCGGTTGAGGGCGATCGCGTGGTCGTCGGATTGATCGGTGGCCCCCGCCGTGTGGTGGCCGGTGACGTAGTGGGGGGTGCCCAGCCCGCCGAAGATCGCTGAGGGACGGATGGCCTGCATGGCGGCGGTGACGATCTTGGGCTTGCCCGACCCGCCTGGCGCGAGCTGCTTCTCGAGCCGGCGGACCTTGCGTTCGTAGGCCTCTTGGCGCTTCGCCCAGACCTTGCGCTTGGCGCTCTGAGCGGGCGAGTGGCGGCGGCGGCGCTTCGCCATCTTCGCCAACGCCTGCCAGCGGCGAAGGCGGCGGCGGGGCTTCGAGGGGCGCTTCGCCCAGCGCCAGAGGTCTCCTGACCTCTCCCGGCGGCGGAAGATTCTGTTGGCAATTCTCAAGAGGCGTTTCATCCCCGGAGACGCAGAGTATCACCGCTACCCGTCAACTACCACTTGAACGACAAACGGCCGCCCCGTGAGGAGCGGCCGTCAGAGGATGCGCTTGGATTGTCGGGGGGCTCAGCAGAGGAGCGGCGCGGTCAGCTCGCACACCGGGCCGAGCAGGGAGGGCTCGTCGGGGGGCGGCTGGCCGGGGTCCGACCCTCCGCCGCCTTGCCCTCCGTCTCCACCGTCCCCGGACGGATCGCCTCCGTCCGGGGAAGGGTCGGCGGAGATCGCCGGGGGTTCGCTTGGGGGATCGCTCGGCGCCGGAGCGCTGTCGCCGGTGCCGGACGGTGCTGTCGGGGCGGCGGGAGCGGTGGGGTCGCCGGAGGTCGGAGGGGCCGTGCCACGGTCGCGCGCCGGAGTCGGCTCGTCCTCGGTCTCGCCGGCCGTGATCCGCTGGGCGATCCGGCGCAGGATCTCCAGGCATTCTCGGTCGCGGGCGCAGGCGGCGAGCGTCCGGGCGGCCCGGCGCTTGCACGCCTCCGAGCGCGAGCCGAGGCGAAGGCACGGCCCCTGCACGCGCTCCACCCGCGTCACCCGCTGCTCGATCACCTGGCGCTCCGAGGCGCCCGTCTCCGCGCGGACGATCGCGTAGCCCGCCGCCGCGAAGGCGAGCGTCGCCATTCCGCCGAGCAGCATCGTGCCGCCGCGCGAAGTCGCGATCCAGCGCCCAAACCGGGTGTAGACGCGCTCTGCCATCAAGCCGAGCCCGCCGTGATCAGCAGGGTGCCGATGATCCCCAGCGTCCCGGCGACCAGGGTGAGCGCCGTGGTGGCGAGCATCCGGTAGATCGCAGACATGCGGCGCTCCTGTTCGAGTTTGATTTCGTCCAGTCGGTCCTCGAGGCGCTCGATGCGCTCGGAGTTTCGTTCCTGGCGGCCGACCACGCCGCTTCGGCGGTCCCAGCCGAACAGCGCCGATTCGACGTCTCCGAGGCGCTTGTCTTGACCCTCGGACATCATCGAACTATGGTGAGGATCATGGACATCTTGATCTGGCTCCTGCTCTTGGGCTTGTTCGGGGTCGGCTAGTCGCCGAACACCTGCTCGAAGGCGCCGCCGGAGCGTGAGCGGGAGGAACGCCCTTCGCCGTTGAACACTTCCTCGAAGGCGCCGCTGCGCTCGCGTGAGCGCTCCCCGCCACCGAACACCTCGTCGTAGGCGCCAGCGCCGTCCTCCTTCTCCGCCGGCTCCTGGCCGAACTGCGCCGGGGTCACGAGGGAGAAGAACTCATCGATCGCCTGCTGGGTCGCGGGATCGTCTGCGAGCCCCTCCGCGCGGAGGATGCGCTGAAGCTCGTCGCTTGCCTCCTGAGCATCGCGTATCTGCGACGCGGCCCTTCGCCCCTGGCGCCGGCCGGTGCGCTTGGCGTCGGCGCCCGCCTCGACCGCGGGAACGATCTGCTCGCGGATGATCCCGGAGATCTCCGGCTTCTCCGAGGCGTCGAGCAGGCGGCCCAGCGCCGCCGACTGGCGCTCTCGACGCAGGTCGCGCACCACCACCGGGAGCGTTGATTCGGCGAGCGAGAGGTCTTGGTCTGCGATCTTGCGAAAAAGCTTTGCCACCGCGGAGTCCGAGCGCAGCCCGAGCTCGTCCTGATAAGCGCGGCTGATCGGCGAGAGGCCGAGGAGCTGGCGGGCGATCAACGTCGTCGCGGGCTCGGAGGTCGGCTCCCCGGTGAACGGGTCATAGCCGCCGACCGCCGCCAGAGCGGTGCCGATGGCGGGTTGCAGCGGACGGGCGAGGGTCGCGAGGTTCATGTCTCGCGAGCCGCCGCCAATCGCCTCGATGAGCGCGTTCGCGCCGGGGTTGAAGCGGGCGGTGTCGATGGCCTTGATCGGCTCGCCTTCTTGACCCGAGTGGGTGACCGCGAGGCCGTACTTGGTGAACAGGCTCGGCGGGCCGCCGAGCAGCTCCTCCAGCTCCTGGGCGTTCTGCTGGGCGAGGTTCAACAAGATCATCGCCTTGATCGGATGACGGCGGGGCAGGCTGACGAAAGCCCAGCGAAGCGAGAAGCGAAGGAACGGGTAGAAGACGGTGACGGCGGCGAGGCCGCGCTCGCGCGAGGAGAGCGTCACCCAATCGCCGAGCGTGTCGCGTACGCCCCGAGCGATCTCCTCGGCTGCCTCGGGGTGGCGGGCGTAGTAGCTCACCTGCTCGGGGAAGGAGAGCTTGCGAAGGCGCTCGGTGTGCAGGGAGGTCTTTCGGTCCAGCCCGGCGAGGTCGGCGAGGAAGCTCTTCACGCGAGGCTGGCGAAGCGCCTTCTGATTCTCGACCAGGGCAGTCATCGTCCGCACCCATCCCTCGTACTCGCGGTTTGCCTTCATCAGCGGCCCGCCGCGCTTCACCTGCTCGCCGACCGCGCGAAGCGCTCGTCCCGCCGGTGTCTTCTGCGCGACCTCGGCGGCGCGGGAGAAGTTGCGAACCGTGTCGGGCTCCAGCCCGGTCGCCGTCTGGCGGCGCATGAGCACGTCGGTCGAGGTGCCGCCGAAGTGGGCGCGAAAGGCGGCGCGGTGGGTGCGCGGCACTTGGCGCCAGTCGGTCAGCACCTGCTTCGCGGCCCGCGCCCACAGGATCGGGTTCGGGTGGGCGACAAGGGCGGCGAAGGGGGAGGCGACCAGCTGGAAGGCAAACCAGGCGGGGGAGGTGGCGAGGATCAGGGCGGACTGGATGTGGCCGAGGACGCGCAGGCGGCGGACGGCGGTACGCGGCGGCGCCATCTGCGCCCCGATCTCGCGCAGGGCCTCCTCGGGCACGACGATGTACTTCTTGCCCTTCTCCTGCTTCGCGTCGTGAAGCTCCCGACGCATGGCGGCGATCCCCTCGTCGGTGGTCATCCCGGCGAGCTGCTCCCACTTGCCGCGTGCCAGCGTGCGCTCGAACTGCTGCACCGGCATCACCGTGTAACCGCGCGGGATCGCGCCGCCGCGTTCGAGCTTTCGCGCCTGCGGGCCGGTGAAGACCGTCTTCGAGTTGATCTTCAACCGCTCGCGGTTTGCGAAGTCGCGCCACATCCGCCGAAGCTCCATCGCCCTGCGGGTGGCGTAGAGGTTGTGAAACAGCGCTGCGGCCGACTCGTCTATGCGCCCCTGCTCGGCGAGGACGCCCCGGCGGCGCTTGATCTTCGCCGGCACCTTGCCGCCGGGGAAGTCGCCGAGGACGTTGAGGCGGCCCTGGTCGGACACGTCGATCTCGCGGGCGAATGTCGGTTGGGTGACGGCGGGGTCGCGCTCGATCGCCTGCAGGGTCTCCTCGATGAAGGCCGCGTTGGCCCGCTCGTTGGTCGCGATCTGCTTGCGGCGGGTCGCCATCGCCTGCTGGCGCAGGTCTTGGGCTTCGGCGCGAAGGCCCTCCCCTTCGAGGCGGGTCGCCTCTCGCTCCAGTCCCTCTGCCTTGCGAAACACCTGCTGGCCCTCTCGGCGTGCCTCACGCTGGGCATTCTCCCGTGAGGCTGCGCGGGAGGCGCGAGAGAACGCCTCGGTGGCGGGCATCCCTCGGCCGCGCAGCTTGCGATAGCGCGTGCGCCGCGCCTGGCGCTCCTCGGGGAGCAGGATCTCCTTCTCGCGGGCGACGTGCATGAGCCGGGCGCGTTCGAGCTGGGGGTCCGGTCCCTTCGCCTCGGGGCCGAGGCGCTCGCGGTGAAGCTCCTCCGAGCGCCCGCGCTCGAGCTGGGCCAGCCCGGCGAGAGCCTCCCTGAGATCGGTGTCTGCGAGCACGTCGGGGTCGCGCTCGACCTTGCGAATCAGCGCGTCGAGGACGACCCTGGTGGCGAGGTCGTCGGGGTCGATCTCGGCCGTCGAGGCACGCAGGCCCGCTCGGTGCGCGCGCAGGCGCTTGAGCGTGCCCTCGGGGTCGTCGGGATTGTGCCCCCGGCGCATGAGGATCTGAAGCGTGTCCGCCAGGGAGACGTCGTCGGCGATCTTCTTTCGGCCCAGCTTGGCGATGGTCTTGTCGAGGCGTGCCTCTCGCATCTCGGCGGCGCCGACAGCGCGCTCTCGCTCTCCCGTCATCCCCACCTCCTCGGCCGTGCCCTTCCTCTCGCGGTGGCGGCGAAGCGCTGGGGCGGGCCTTTGCGTCTCGCGCTTCACCTTCGCCTTCGCCCGGCGGCGCTTGGCGGGGTCGGGGCTTTCGATGTCGCGGGCGGCGCGGGGGGCCTTCGGCGCCTTCGCGGCGCCCTTGAACGGCTTCGCGAACGCCAAGCCGGTGAGCCCGCCCGAGATCACCGGGATCAGCCCAACGTCCTCCTGCACGGCCTTTGTGTCGCCCTCCGCGACCCGGGCGACGGTCTCCCAATAGTGCTTCTGGGCTTCGAGCTCCCCTTCCAGGGGTTCGAGGCTTCCCGTGCGCGCGGCGTCGACCACGTCCTTCGCCGTGCCGACCACACCCGCCGCGATCGACGGCAACACCCGCCCGGTGGTCTTGATCGTGCGAAGCGGCTTGCCCTCCTGCACGTCCTCCTTGATCGCTGTCGCGGTGGTGGCGCCGACGGCGGCGGCGGTGCCGGCGACGGCGGGAGCGCCGGCACCGATCTGCGCGACGGTCTGCGCGCGGCGCACGCGGCGGTTGGAACGCCCCGCCCGTGAGTAGCGTGCCTTGGTCTCGGCCTTCGCGCGCCGGACCTTGACCTTCGCCTCCGCCTTGGAGCGGGGCACCTTGCGGGTGCGGCCCTCACGCTTGGCGCGAGCCTTCTTGGCGGCCTTTCGCCTC
Source organism: Thermoleophilaceae bacterium (assembly GCA_050693815.1). Taxonomy (GTDB): domain Bacteria; phylum Actinomycetota; class Thermoleophilia; order Solirubrobacterales; family Thermoleophilaceae; genus JACVRW01. The sequence goes on from JBOGXS010000050.1 coordinate 35,881, forward strand.
GGCCTCCCCTTCTGGCCCTTTGTGACCGGCTTCACCTTCTGGCCGGCGGAGCGCTTGGCGGCGCGGGCCTCTGTCTTCGCTACCCCGGTGGTCGCCTTGGCGGCCTTGGAGCCGCGGGTGACGGCCTTGACCACGCGAAGCGGGGCGAGTGCCCTGCCCGTTGGCAGGATGCCCAAAGCAACCTGCGTGGCGGAGGGGTCCTCGGAGCCGTAGAGGGCCTTGCGGGCGGCGGCTGACGCCTCCTCGTCCACGAGGCCGACGACGCCGCCCGCCAGCAGGCGCTCGGCGAAGCTCGACTCGTCCTCGTCGGGAGGCTCGATCTCCCCGCGCTCGATGCCCTTTCGCTTCTGGCGCTCGGCACGAACGCGAAACTGCTTCGCGGCGGGCTCTTCGAGGCGCTTGACGAGCGCCCGGCTCTGGCGCCGGTGCTTTCGCTCCCGAGCGCTTCGCTTCGCCTTGCGTGCCGCCTTCTTCTCCTTGGCGACGCCCTCGCCCCCGAGGATCGCGCGAGCTGAGGTCGAGGCGCGCTTCGCCGCGCGCTCTGCCTCTCGCTCTGCCTTCTTTGCCCGCTTGGCGGCGGCCTGCGCCTTTCTGACGCCCTCTCCCCCAAGCACCGCGTTCGGGGTCTGGACCTTCGGCTTCTTGCGCCGGACCTTCGGGCGCTTGGAGGTCTTGCGAACGTCCTTGCCTCCGAGGGTGGCTCGGGGGGTCGAGTAGGCCATCTGTCAATCGTTGAGCGCCGCGTTCGCGGTCACGTCCCGGCCGCCGCCTCCACCCCCGGCGGCACGGCGCACGGCGGCACGGGCGGCGGACGGGGAGACGCCGCGGTTGATGAGGTAGTCGATCGCCTCTCGCTTGGAGCGATAGTCGCCCCTGTTCGCCTGTCGCAGATAGCCCAGCGCTCGACGGACCTCGCCCTTCGACGGTCCCCGTCCGCCCCTGCCCTGGCCCTGGCCTTGGCGCTGGGCGTAACGGCGTGAGCGGCGATCGTCGCGGCGCTCGTTGCGCGCGTGGCCGGCCGAGATCGCGGCCTGGCTGCGATGGGAGCGGCGCTGCTCGGCGGCCCGGTTTCGGGCGTGCAACTTGGCGACCTTGCGCTGACCCTTGAGCGAGCGCTTCTGCTCGCGCTTGGTGTTGAGGCCGTAGCGGCGGGCGAGCTTCAATTGAGTCTTGTCGCCTCGGGCATCGCCCGTGAGGGCCATCTGCTCCAACAGATACTGGCGCTCTGTGTCGCGGGCGCGGGTGCGGTAGTCGCGGCGGTAGTCGCGCTTCTCTCGCGCCAGGGCGCGCTTGTCCTTCTTGATCGTCCGGCTGCGAGCGTGCGAGCGCAGCAGCTGGTTGACCCGCTCGCCCTCTCCGACGCGGCCCTTGTCGATCAGGTAGGCGGCCTGCCCCGCGCCCTGGGTGGCGACGAGGCCGCCGAAGGTGTCGGATGCGGCGCGGCGAGAGCTCGAGCCCGCGGCCGACTTCTGAGACTGAGAGGGGTCGTAGGTGACCCCACGCGCCTTCGCGTCGGCGCGGGCCTCGGCGTCTGCCTTCGCCCGCGTGGCGGTGTCGGATGCGGTCGAGGAGGCGGTCAGGTCTCGGAGCGTCTTCTGCGCGTTCTCATACGCGCTCTGGGTGGCGCGGTTGGCGCCTTGGGTCGCCTCGCCATAAGCGTCGAAGTAGTCGGAGATGCGCTCGCGCTGGCCGCGCTCGGCGCGTGCCTCTCGGCGGATCGCCTGCTTCTCGGGGCGAAACTCCATTCGTTCCGCCGCCTTCATCTCACGCTTGAAGCGCTTGCGGGTCAGCGGCTTGGTGAAGTAGCCCTGGTCTCGCCGGCTGCGCCGGTTGCGAGTGCGGCTGGGCCTGCGGTTACGGCTGGGCTTTCGGCGGCGGTCTCGTGGCATCTATCTGCGTCCTCTGCCTCTGCCTCCGCCGCGTCCTCCGCCTCCGCCTCTGCGGGGTGGCGGCTTGCGTGGTGGGGGCCTGCGGCGTGGGGGCTTTCGGTTGGGGGGTCTGCGTTGGCGCGGCGGCTTTCGACGGGGTGGCTTTCGACGGGGTGGCTTTCGACGGGGCGGCTTTCGACGGGGCGGCTTTCGACGGGGTGGCTTTCGGCCTGGGCGGCGTCCTGGACGGCGAGGGGGTCGGCGGCCGGGGCGGCGCGGGGGCTTTCTGCCGGGACGCCCGCCTCCGCCCCCGCCCCCGTACTCGTCGGGGTCGACCGGTTCTTCGAGCGCATCCTCCACCCGTCCCGCCTGAGCTTCGAGCACGCCTTCCTGATAGTCGCGCTTCGCCTGTAGGCGACGGGAGGCGAGGTCGCGCAGCATCGTGTCGTATTCGGTCCTGAGCTGGTTGTGGGAGGTCTCGTAGTTGGAGCGGTCGATGGTGCGCGCGTTGGAGAGCGAGCCCGAGTAGAGCTGGCCCCCGGCGGCGTAGTTGGTCATCGTGCCGCGCTTGGCGGTGTCGAAGCCCTCCTGCAGCTTGCGGGCGCGGGAGAAGGGGTTGGTCGGATCATCGAAGCCGTACTCGCGGCGCACGCCCGACTCGTCGGCGGCGAGCTGGGCGAGCGTCTGATCGCGGTCTCGGCGAAGTCGCCCGACCGAGGTCTCATAGCTCGCGTTCCAGGGCATCTGCGCGGGCGCCTGCGGACGCTGAGGCTGTTGAGGCTGTTGAGGCTGGCGTGGAGGGCGGCGTCCGGGCCGTGGCGGCCTTCTGCCGGGACGCGGAGGTCTGCGCCCCGGGGGCCTTCTGCCGGGAGGCCTGCGACCGGGACGCCCACGCCCCGGAGGCCTGCGCCCGGGATGTCTGCGGAAGCGAGAGTTGAAGGCCATCATGCCTCCGCTCGGAAGCTGATCCCGTAGAGGGAGAAGTAGGCGTTTGAACCCGTGTTCAGGGTCACCGCGCCTGAGTCGAAGATCCGCAGATCACCGAGCCCACCGTTCGAGTTGACCAGGAACAGCGCGCCGAATGAACTCGACCCAACAATCCGGTATCCGAGTGGAAGCGTGAACGCCGGCTGCCCAACGACGCCATTCTTGGCTAGCCCTTTCAAATGAACAGTCTCAAACGGGTCCTTGTAGAAGGCCGGAAGACGAGCCGTAGCCTCGAAAGCCACCCATCCATTCTCGAATACAGGATTGGGCAGAACACCGATCACATGCCATGCCTCGGGTGTCTCGAACACGGTCAGGCGCTGGTCGATTGCCGTCTGGTCCGTCTCGGTCGTGGTCAGGCGCTGGTCGATTTCGCGGAAGTTGCGCTCGGTCGCGGGATCGGGGATGTAGGGGTCGGGAAGGGGCATCATTCTCAGAATCCGCCGAAGGCGATCACCCAGAGCTTGCGGTTCTTGAAGGTCGTGGTGCCACCGGCCGAGGAGGCGAACTTCAACGTCACGCCTCTTGAGCCGCCCGTGACGCCGAAGGCGGTGATCGCGGTGAAGGCATTGTCGGTGTAGGCGGTCGCGGATGTGGAGAGGAGGATCTCGGGCTCGACCGGCGTGCCCGAGAGCGAGTGATCGGTGGGGACGTGAAGTCCGAGCCGTGCCTCTCCGCTCGTCGTCTTCATCTCGCACGAGAGCATGCAAACGATGATGCCTCCGGCAACCGTGCTCACGGTGCCGGAGGGGCCGAAGGTCGTGAGGTTGGTCCACAGAGTCGAAGTCGTGCTCTCCTCGATGAGCACCTCGACGTAGTCGCGCTGGACGCCAATCGTCTGCTGCGCGGTGGTGGAGAGCTGGGACAGCTTCAAGTTGGCCGTCGCCGAGAGGTTGGCGGCGTCGAGATTCCCGTTGACGACATCGCGGATGGCGCGGTCGTTGTCCTCTGCGTCGGTCCATTCGTTGGTGCCGGTTTGATTCAGCTTCGGGAGAGTGATGTTGGTCATGGTCTAGAACCCTCCGAAGGCGATCACCCAGAGCTTGCGGTTCTTGAAGGTCGCCGAGTCGGTGCTTGGGTCTGCGGCGTACTTCAATACCACCGTTCGAGAGCCGCCCGTGACGCCGAAGGCGGCTACGGCGGTGAAGGGGTTGTCGGTGAAAGCGGTGAGGGACGTGGAGAGGAGGATCTCGGGCTCGACCGGCGTGCCCGAGAGCACATGGTCGGTGGAGACTTCGACGCCGAGCTGCGCTGTTACGAACTTCCCCTTCATCTCGCACGACACCACGCAGACCACGACGCCTCCGGCAACCGTGCTCACGGTGACCAAGGGGCCGGCGACTTCGGGGAAACGCAGGGGTCCGAGGTCCGTCCACCCCGAGGAGTTCGTGCTCTCTTCAGCGAGCACCTCCGCGTAGCCGCGATCCGTGCCGATCGTCTGGCGGGCGGTGGTGGAGAGCTGCGAGAGGACGATGGCGGCGACGGCGGAGAAGTTGGCGGTGTCGAGGCTGGCGTTGATGACATCGCGCATCGCGACATCGTTGTCCTCGACATCCGCCCATTCGTTGGTGCCGGTTTGATTGAGCTTCGGGAGGGTGATGTTGGTCATGCCACGGAGGGAACCCTTGTGTCGCGTTGATGGTGGACGAGGCGGTGAGCTGCCCACGTCTGGTCGAGGACGTTGTTTTGGAAGTGGGTCGAGAACACCGTGCCCTCGATCGAATGGGAGTGAAAGCGCGGGCGAAGCGCGGCGGGCGACTCCCACAGACCGCCGCCCCAGGTGCTGCCGCCCCAGGTGGTGACGGAGCCTTCGGAGAAGTCCATCTGCGTCAGCGAGCCGGCCGCCTCGGAGAAGTCGGCGGAGACGGCCATCTGACAGGCGCCCGCCCCCCAGACCTTGGTCTCTCGGAGTGTCTTCACGACCGAGAGCCCGTGGTCGAACCAGCCCGAGCGCCAATGGCTTTCGATCGCCGCCCCGTCGTCGTTGGCATAGGCGAGCGAGTGGCGCCCGACGAGCGAGCCGGTGGCGAAGACCAGCTCCTCCTCGG
>JBOGXS010000051.1:0-4378 GCA_050693815.1 Thermoleophilaceae bacterium
CCGCCTCGTGGATCGGGGTCAGGTGGTGGAGGTGCAGCACGTCGGCCGTCCCGGCGTCGGCGCCGGCGAGCGCGGCCTCCCAGGTCGAGACGAGCCGCTCGTAGTCGCCCTCTCCCACCCGCGCGAACACGCGATCAGGGGCGCCGGGGCGGTCCTCGTAGGAGGGCTGGAAGGGCGGGTCGGCGGCCAGCGGGTCGGGCGTCGCGGCGGCGCGCGTGTAGTCGAGCGGGCGCACGTCGACCCCGCGGTAGAAGGTCTCGGCGTGCGACTGGTCGCCCGGCCCGCCGAGCGACCCGCAGGCCACCACCGCCTCCCACCCCGCCCCTGGGAGAGCACGTGCAAGGTAGCGCGCCACCTGGGCCGATCCGCCGCGCGGGAAGAAGAGAAGGCCCATCACGGCACGGCGCACGGGCGCAAAGTAGCGGCTCGCGGGCCTACGACATCCGTCCATCTACCTCAAATCGGGGAGGGAACGGCCGACAAAGCAGCCAGGCGCAAGGACTCGCGCCTCCCAGACCATCAGAACCCGGGAACGCCGGGCAACGGCGGAGGAACCAAGAATGGACCAGAACCACCAGCAGGGCGAGCGCCGGAAGCGCAAGCTCCTCGTCACGTTCGCGGTCGTCGCGCTCATGGCGGGCGTCGGCGTCTTCGTGACCTCGGCGGCGTTCACGGCGACGACCTCGAGCTCGGGCAATCAGATCGAGTCCGGCTCGGTGGCCATCGGAGACAGCGACGCCGACACCGGCGTCCTCTACAGCGCGCTCGACCAGGCGCCCGGCGCCGCCAACGGCCCGGCCGCGACCTGCCTGCGCGTGACCTACTCGGGCTCGCTCGGCGCGGCGGTCAAGCTGTACAGCTCGGCCGTGTCGAACGGCGACAAGTTCCACCTCGAGGTGGAGCGCGGCTCGGGCCTGACGGCGCCGGCGGCGGACATGAACTGCACCGGCTTCACGCCCGACGGCGGTGCCGCTGCGTTCGACGACACGCTCGACCAGTTCCCGACCACCTATGCCGGCGGCATCGACGGCAAGGCCTCGGGCGCGGCCTGGGCGACGGGCAACACGGTGGACTACCGCTTCACGGTCTACACCGTGGACGACTCCACGCCGAACGCCCGGACGTCGGAGTACGACTCGACCAGCCACAGCTTCACCTGGGAGGCTCGCAACAACTAGGCAGGGCTTCGGATCGGGAGCCGTCCGGGGGTCGCGCACGCGGCCCCCGGACGTGCTTCAGGGACGGGGTTCCCATGACCGCGAAGAGCAGCCCACTCGTCCGCTGGACCGGCCTCGCACTGGGCGTCGCGCTTGCCGCCAGCCTCGTGCTCGCGGGGCGGATGCCGGCCAGCGGCGCGGCCGTCCCGGCGCACCTCGAGATCGCCAGCCAGCCCACCGCCGAGCTGGGCGTGGCGCCCGCGGGGCGCACGTTCCTCGAGGCGCGGCGCCTTACGCCCGGGGGCCCGGCGGCGCGCGGATCGCTCACCGTCTCGAACTACACCACGCGGTCGCTGGTCGCGAGGCTGCGCCTGGCCGGCCCGGGGCGGGAGCTCGACCGGCTCGTGCGAGTGGAGCTGAGCGCCGGCGGCGAGACGGTCTACCGCGGCCCGCTCGGCGGCTTGCGCTCCTGGGCGGCGGCTGGGCTGCGACTGCGGCCCGGCCAGAAGCGCCGCGTGGAGGTGCGCGTGCTCGTGCCCCGCTCCGTGGACGGCGGATACGAGGCCCGCGCGGCGGAGCTGGCGCTCGAGTGGAGGACGGGAGACGATGAGCGGGGCTAGCGGGGCCCTCGCGGTCTCTGCTCCGGCCCTGACCGGTCGCGTAGCGCGGCGGCTGCGCTCGACCGTCTCGTTCGCGGTCTGGCTCGTCGTGGGCTTTGCGCTCGCTCTCACCGCCGTGGTGGTCGGCCCCCCGGCCTTCGGCCACCGCTCCCTGACCGTGATCTCCGGCAGCATGGAGCCCACGCTCGAGACCGGCTCGGTGGTCGTCGACGAGGTGATCGCGCCGGTCGAGGCGCGGCCGGGCGACATCGTCACCTTCAACGACCCCGTCAGGCGGCGGCAGGTGACCCACCGCCTGCGCAGCATGCGCGTGGAGGGCGGGGTGGCCCACATGGTCACGAAGGGCGACGCGAACGACGCGGCGGAGCGCTGGAGCGTGCCCGTCACCGGCGAGATCGGCCGGGTGGCGTACCAAGTGCCGAAGCTCGGCTACGTGCGCGCGCTGATGAGCACCCGCGAGGTCCGGCTGGGGCTGGTGGGGATGGTGCTGCTGCTCGGCGTGCTGCTCCTGTGGGACCTCTGGCGCCCGAGGGGGCGGGCCTCGTGAGGCGCAGGCTGCTGGTGCTCGCGGCACTGGGGGCCCTGGCCGCCGCGGGCGGCTCGGGCACTTGGGCGGCGTACACCGCCACCACCGCCAACGGAGGCGACCGGATCGAGGCGGGCAGCGTCGCGCTCGGCGACAACGACAGCGACAGCGCGGTGCTCGCCCTGAACGCTGCGGTGCCGGGCGCCACCGACAGCGGCTGCATCAAGGTGACCTACTCGGGCACGCTGCCCTCCACCGTGCGCCTCTACGGGACCACCGGCGGCAGCGGGCTCGACCAGTACCTCGACCTGACGGTCACACGGGGCTCCTACACGGCCCCCGAGCCGGCCTTCGACTCCTGCACTAACTTCCAGCCCGACGCCACGGACTACATCGGCCAAGGCGCCGGCGTGGTCTACAGGGGCACGCTCCAGGCGTTCCCGGACAGCTACGCCGCGGGCGTGGTGGACCCGCCCTCGGGCGGCGCGGAGTCGTGGACCACGACAGAGAGCCACGTCTACAGGCTCGAGGTGACCTTCCGGCACGACCTCGCGGCGCAGGGGCTGAGCGCGACGCAGTCGTTCACGTGGGAGGCGCGGAGCCAGTGAGGCGGGCGATCCTCTGCCTGCTGGTCCTGGCGCTGCCGGGCGGCGGGGGCGCGGCCGCGCTCGCTGCCTTCACCGCCACCACCACGAACCCCGGCAACAGCTTCAGCGCCGCCGCGACGTTCAGCGGCATGCGGGTGGCCACGGGCTTCTACACGGGGAACGGCGGCGACAACCGCAACATCCCGGGGGTGAACTTCCAGGCCGACCTGGTCATCGTCAAGGGCAACAACGCCCAGAGCGCTGTCGCGCGCAGCTCCTCGGTTGGCGGGGACCTCAGCAAGCCGCTCGCCGGAGCCGCGGGCGTGGCCTCCAACCTGATCCAGGCGATCGGCGCGACGACCTTCCAGGTCGGCAGCAACGCGGCCGTGAACGCGAGCGGGGTGCGGTACGACTGGGTAGCGTTCCGCAACTACGCCGGCCACATGACCGAGGGCCTGTACCAGGGCAACGGGAGCGGGCAGTCGATCACCGGCCTCGGCTTCTCGCCCGACTACGTGCTGGTGGCGGGCGCGGGCAACACCGCCGCGGTGCAGCGCTCGTCGAGCATGTCCGCCGCCTTCCGCTACGACGAGACCGCGGCCGCGGCCAACGGGATCACCGCGCTCGGAGGCGACGGTTTCTCGGTCGGCGACAGTGCCGAGACCAACCAGAGCGGTCAGACCTACGCCTACGTCGCCTGGAACGAGATCCCCGGTCTGATGGAGGAAGGCTCCTACGTCGGGGCCGTGGGCGACGACCGCAACATCGCGGCGAGCCTGCAGCCGGACTACGTGATGGTGCGCTCCGGCACGAACGGGAACGCCTGCGACCGCGGGGTGCAGCGACCCTCGTCGCTGCCCGGCGACAACGCGCAGCACTTCACGAACGTCGCGAACACCGGCAGCAACGTCATCCAGGCGCTGCAGGCCACCGGGTTCCAGGTCGGCTCCGACTGCAAGGTCAACACGAACGGAAACCCCTACTACTGGGTGGCGTTCAGGAACGGGGGCTAGCGATGGCGCGTCGCTCGCCGGTCGTCGTGAGCTGCCTCGTGGCGGGCGTCATGCTGCTGCTCGCGTACGTGGCCGTGGGCCGCGACCGCGACGCCCACGCTCCGCGCCTCGTCCTGACCAGCGGAGGGACGCTCGAGCTGTCGAACTCGCTCGACGGAGCCGCCGTCCTGAGCGCCGATGACATGCGGCCCGGCGCCCTGGCGAGCGGGACGATTTCCGTGTCGAACACCGGCAGCCTGGACGGGGCGCTCTCACTCGCGCAGGCGGACCTCGTGGACGCTCCCGGCCCGCTCGGCGGAAGGCTGTCCGACCACCTGCAGCTCGCGGTCGAGGAGCTCGGCGCCGGAGCGACGGTGCAGTCGCTGTACGCGGGCACGCTCTCGGGGCTCGGCTCGCGTGCGCTCGGGACGCTGGGGGCCGGACAGACCCGCTCGTACCGGTTCACCGTGAGCTTCCCGGACGGCGGCGCGCCGCC
>JBOGXS010000052.1:0-10127 GCA_050693815.1 Thermoleophilaceae bacterium
GATGTGACGGAGATGGACCCGCATCGTCCGATGATCGACGAGGTCACGTTCTCGTGTCCCGAGTGCGGCGAGGAGGCGATGCGCGTTCCCGAGGTGATCGACGCCTGGTACGACTCGGGCGCGATGCCGTTCCCGACGACCTTCACAAGCCGTACATCGATGAGGTCGTGCTGACGTGCGACGAGTGCGGTGGCGACATGCACCGCGTTCCCGAGGTGATCGACGCCTGGTGGGACTCGGGGTCGATGCCGTTCGCCCAGTGGCACGCGCCGTTCGAGGACCGGGACGCCTTCGAGGCGAGCTTCCCGGCGAACTACGTCTGCGAGGCGCTCGACCAGACGCGCGGCTGGTTCTACTCGCTGCTCGCCGTCTCGACGCTGCTGTTCGGGCGCTCCTCCTTCGAGACGTGCCTCTGCCTCGGCCTGATCCTCGACCCCGACGGCCAGAAGATGTCGAAGTCGAAGGGCAACGTGGTCGTGCCGTGGGATGTACTCGACACGCACGGCGCGGACGCCTTCCGCTGGTACTACTTCACCTCGAAGCAGCCATGGGACGGCTACCGCTTCTCGCTCGAGACCGTGGGCGAGTCCGTGCGCCAGTTCCTCAAGCCGCTCTGGAACACCTACGCGTTCTACGTGCTGTACGCGAACGTGAACGAGCCCGAGGGCGACTCGCCCGGATACGGAGAGCTCGCCTCCGGCAGACCGGAGGCTCGCCCGACGGCGGACCTGGACCGCTGGATCGCGTCGCGCCTCGCCGGCACCGTGGAGCGGGTGATCGAGCGCATGGACGGCTACGACACGACGTTCGCCGGGCGGGCGGTCGCCGACTTCGTCGACGACCTGTCGAACTGGTACGTGCGGCTCTCGCGCCGGCGCTTCTGGGACGGCGACCCCACGGCCTTCGCCACGCTGCGCGAGTGCCTGCTCGGCACGGCCAAGCTGCTCGCGCCGCTCACGCCTTTCGTGGCCGACGAGATCTACGAGAACCTCGACGGCGGCGAGCCCTCGGTGCACCTCTGCGACTTCCCGGAGCCCGGCGAGCGCGAGCCCGAGCTCGAATGGCGGATGCAGGTCGTGCGCGACGCGGTCGAGCTCGGCCGCGCGGCTCGGGCGCACGCGCGTCTCAAGGTGCGCCAGCCGCTCGGCGAGGCCGTGGTGGTGGCAGCCGACCGCGAGCGCGAGGCGATCGAGGCGCTCGAGGACCTGCTCGCCGAGGAGCTGAACGTGAAGTCCGTGCGCTATGTGGCCGACGCCGACGAGCTCGGCGGCATGCTCGAGCTGAAGCCCAACTACCGTTCGCTCGGCCCGCGCTTCGGCAGGCAGATGCCGCAGGTGGCCGCGGCGATCGCCGCGCTCGACCCCTCACGCCTGCGCGCGGGAGGGCGCGCGGGGATCAACATCGAGGGCCAGGAGCACGAGATCGGCCCCGACGACGTCCAGGTCGTGCTGCAGCCGCTGGAGGGCTACCAGGTCGAGCGTTCGGGCAGGCACGGGGTGGCGCTCAGCCTCGAGCTGGACGACGCGCTGAGGCGCGAGGGCCTGGCCCGCGAGGTGGTGCACGCCGTGCAGGCGGCCCGCAAGAACGCGGGCCTGAACGTCGAGGACCGGATCGAGCTGACGCTCGGCGGGGACGAGGAGCTGCTGGCCGCCTCCCGCACGCACGAGGGCTACGTGGCGGGCGAGACGCTGGCCACGAGCGTGAGCTACGACGGCGGCGCCGACTCGATCGGTGCGCCGCCGGCCGAGCCGGCGGCTTCCGCGACGGCGGCGGCGATCGAGGGCCGCGAGCTGCTGATCGGCGTGCGGCGCGCCTGAGCCTAGGCCGCCAGCGCCGGCTCGATCTCCTGGACGAGCCGGCTCTTCGGCAGCGCGCCGATTATCTGGTGCGCGACCTGGCCGTGCTTGAACAGCAGGAGCGTGGGGATCGACATCACGTTGTAGCGCGCCGAAACCTGGGGGTTCTCGTCCACGTTCAGCTTCACGATGCGAAGGTCCTCGCGCTCTCCCGCCAGCTCCTCGAGGTGGGGAGCGACGATCCGGCAGGGACCGCACCAGGGCGCCCAGAAGTCGACCAGCACGGGCCTGTCGGCCTCGAGCACCTCGGCCTGGAAGTTAGTGTCGGTCACCTGGTTGATCGCGCCTGCCATCTGGGCTCCTCGTCGTGGTCGCTATACAAAGTGAAGTATACCCGCGGGCCTGACGCGTTACGCCCGCAGACGCAGCGCCGGCACCTTCCAGACCGCCTCCAGCGCGATGCGCGCCGTCATCTTCGAGTGCCCCACGCGCCGATCGCGAAACACGATCGGCACCTCGGTCACGGTGAACCCGGCCTGCACCGCGCGGTAGCTCAGCTCGATCTGGAACCCGTAGCCGTCGGCGTGCACGGCGGACAGGTCGACCGCCTCCAGCACGCGCCGGTTGAAGCACTTGAAGCCGCCGGTGAGGTCGCGCACCGGCACTCCGAGCAGGATGCGGGCGTAGGCCGATCCGCCCCGGCTGAGCGCGCGGCGCACCGCGCCCCAGTTGGTCACGCCGCCGCCCGGGACGTAGCGCGAGCCCAGCACCAGGTCGGCGGCGCCGGCGGCGGCGATCAGGCGGGGCAGGTCGGCCGGGTCGTGCGAGAAGTCCGCGTCCATCTCGAGCACGAGGTCGGCCCCGTCCTCGAGCGCCACGGCGAAGCCGGCCAGGTACGCCCGGCCCAGCCCCTGCTTGTGCGGCCGGTGCAGCACGCGCACCTCGGCGCGCTCCTCCGCCAGCCGGTCGGCGATCTCGCCCGTGCCGTCGGGCGAGCTGTCGTCCACGACCAGGACCGTGTGAGCGATCCCCACGCCCGCCAGCTCCGCCAGCGCGGCGCGCACGATCGCCTCGACGTTCTCGGCCTCGTTGTACGTCGGGAGGATGAGCCAGGCGCCCGCCAAGGGGCGCGTAGGCTAGTCCGTGGACCATGCGCAACGGAGAGATCGCCGAGGCCTTCGAGGAGCTCGCCAGCCTGTACGAGCTGGACGGGGCCGTGGTCTACCGCGTGGTCGCCTACCGCAACGCGGCCAAGGCGATCCAGGAGGCGGGCGTGTCGGTCGCCGAGCTCGCCCGCCAGGGCCGGGCCGCCGAGCTGGCCGGGGTGGGCAGGACGATCGCCGAGAAGATCGACGCCCTGCTCGAGACCGGTTCGATCCCCTCCGCCGACAAGCTCAAGGCGCGCATCCCGTCCGGGCTGATCGCCGTGACCCGCATCCCCGGCCTCGGCCCCAAGCGGGCCCGGCTGCTGTACGAGCACCTCGGAGTCACGTCGCTCGACGAGCTGCGCGAGGCCACCGAGCAGGGCCGTCTCAAGGACGTGCCGGGCTTCGGCGCCAAGGCGGAGGAGAACGTCCGCGCCGCCCTCGCCGCCGGCGCGGACGGGCGTCCCAAGGCCCGGCTGCTGCTGTCCAAGGCCCTCGCCGTGGGCGAGGAGGTCGTGGCCAGCCTGCGCGACCACCCGGCGGCCGTGAAGGTCGAGCTGGCCGGCAGCGCCCGCCGCCGCGCCGACACGGTCAAGGACCTCGACATCGTGGCCGCCGCGAGCGACCCCCCGACGCTCGTGGAGCGCTTCTGCTCGCTGGACGCGATCGACCTGGTGCACGGCTCCGGCGAGGCCGGCGCCCGGGCGCTCACCCACTCCGGCCTGCCAGTGGACCTGCGCATCGTCCCCGAGGAGGCGTTCGGCAACCTGCTGCAGCACTTCACGGGCTCTGGCAAGCACAACGAGGCGCTCCGCACCGCGGCCGTCAAGCGCGGGCTGCACGTGAGCGAGTACGGCATCGCCGACGACGCCAGCGGCGACTCGATCGCCTGCGCCACCGAGGAGGAGGTGTACGAGCGGCTCGGCATGCAGTGGATCCCGCCCGAGCTGCGCGAGAACCGCGGCGAGCTGGAGGCCGCGCGCGCCGGCGGGCTGCCCGATCTGATCGAGCTCGGCGACATCCGCGGCGACCTCCACATGCACACCACCCTCTCCGACGGGCATGCGTCGGTCGAGGAGATGGCCGCGACTGCGCGCGAGCGCGGCTACGACTACGTCGCCATCACCGACCACTCGGCCTCGCACGGGTTCGGAAACGACGTGCAGCCCGACGAGCTGCTGCGGCAGGTCGAGCACATCCGCTCGCTGGAGATCGACCGGATCGCCGTGCTGGCGGGGACCGAGACCAACGTGCTGCCCGACGGCTCGCTCGACTACTCGGACGACGTGCTCGAGCAGCTCGACTGGGTCGTGGCCAGCCTGCACACCTCGTTCCGCGTCTCGGAGGAGGAGCAGACCGAGCGCATGCTGCGCGCGATGGAGCACCCGCTGGTCGACGCCATCGGCCATCCCACCGGCCGGCTGATCGAGCGCCGCCGCCCCTACGCGCTCGACCTCGACCGGGTGATCGAGAAGGCGGCCGAGACGGGAACCTTCCTGGAGATCAACGCCAACCCCGACCGCCGCGACCTCAACGACGTCTACGCCAAGGCCGCGGGCGAGGCCGGCGTGACGCTGGTGATCGACTCGGACGCGCACTGGCCCCGAACGCTGGCCAACATGCGGTACGGCGTGGCCACCGCTCGCCGCGCCTGGCTCACGGCCGGGCAGGTGGCCAACACGCGGCCCTGGGCGGAGCTGGACAAGCTGCGCAAGCGCTCTGGCTAGCGGGTAGGGGTCGGTCCCCTTGCAGATCCTCCGCGTTCACCAGTTCGAGTTGTGCCCCCTGTACCGGCACAAGTCGAACCAGATGCGGAGGTTCACGGCGCCACCGCGTCGATCGACTCAAGGCGTCCGACCCCCTGCCGGCTCGATCTTCCGCAGCCCCGGCAGGCGCAGCAGCCGCGGCGCCCCGAAGGGCGAGCTCTTGTCGAGCCAGAACTCCACGCCGTCGCGGCCCTCGATCGCCTCCACCGCGCGCGACTGGTTGCGCCACAGGAGCGCCACCAGCAGGCAGTAGCCGGTGGCGATCGCCGGCACCTGGGGGATGAAGAAGCCGATCACCGCCGAGCCGATCGCCAGCACGATCAGCGGCCAGAGCCGGTTGAAGAGCGCCGTGCCGGGCTCGAGCTCGGGCAGCGTGTTCGTCTTGCGGGCGCCCGCGAGCAGGCCGGCGATGCCCGGCGTGGCGCGTGGCCGGCGCCCGAGCCAGAGACCGGCCAGCGTGGCCGCGCACCACCACACGGCGGCCACGTAGACGAGCGTGTCGGTGTCGGCCTGCGCCGCCCCCACCACCGACACCACGGCGAGCGCGGTGGCGGCGCCGCCGAACAGCAGCACGGACACGCGCAGGAAGTCGCGAAACCTCACGAGCGGTCGAGCACGGCCAGCACCGCGGCGAACCCGGCCACTCCGTCCACCACGAGGTCGGCCTGCTCGACGAGCTCCGCCGGGCCCTCGTCGGAGCGCACGCCCACCAGCACGCTCGACTCGAGCGTCCCGTCTCCGGCGAGCTCGCGCAGCGCGCGGAACGCGTCGAGGTCCGTGACGTCGTCGCCCGCGAAGAGCGCCGAGCGCGCGTGCGCGGCCTCCACGAGCGAGCGGGCCGCCTCCCCCTTGTCGAACCGCACGGGCGGGCGGATCTCCAGCACCTTGCGGCCCCAGTGCACGGCCAGCCCCTCGGCCTCGCCCTCGCCCGCCACTCGCTCGAGGTGCCCCCGGGCGGCCTCCTCGTCGGGAACGTCGCGCCAGTGCAGCGCGGCGATCGCGCCCTTGTCCTCTATGCGCACGCGCAGCCGGCGCAGCTCCGGCGTGTCGCGCTCGGACACGAAGGCCCTGACCGGGCCCTCCCAGCGCCGGAAGGCCTCGCTCGCCTGCGGCCGCGCCTCGCCGGGCCGCAGCAGCTCGGCTCCGTGCGATCCGGCGTAGGAGATGCCGCCCACTCCGACCAGCCGGCGCGCGTCGAGGGCCGAGCGGCCCGAGATGCACGCCACCAGGCCGAAGCGCCGCACCAGCTTCCCCAACAGCACGGACGTGCGCTCGCTCACCCGGGCCTCGTCGGCGCGCCGGACGATGGGGGCGAGCACGCCGTCGATGTCGCACAGCACGGCCGAGCGCGCGGGATCGGCCAGCAGCGGTTCGAGGGCGTCCACCCGCCCTAGTATGCCTCGCCATGTCGCCTCGGCCGCCGTTGCGGAAGCCGCCGGCTCGGCCGGCGGCGCACCGACCCTATCTGCGGCTCGCCGCGATCGCCACCGCCGCGGGCGCTTTCAGTGGATTGTTCGGCGTCGGCGGCGGAACGGTGATCGTCCCGCTGCTCGTGCTCTGGCTCGGCTACGAGCAGAGGGAGGCCACGGGCACCTCGCTGGCGGCGATCATCGTGATCGGGGTCCTCGCCGCCGGGGCGCACGCCCTCTACGGCAACGTCGACCTGTGGACCGGCGTGCTGATCGCCCTGCCGGCGATGGCAGGGGTGGTTGCGGGCACGGCGCTGCAGCAGCGCGTGTCCGAGCGCGCGGTGGCCGGGGCGTTCGTCGCCCTGCTCGTGTCCTCGGCGGCGATCCTCGTCTTCTGATGGACGCGCTCGACTGGACGGGCCTGCTCGCCGTCGCCTTCGCGGCCGGCCTGGCGGGGGGGCTGCTAGGCGTGGGCGGTGGCGTGCTGTTCGTGCCCGCCCTCGTCTTGTTCGCCGACCAGTCGCAGCTCGGCGCCGAGGCCACGTCGCTCGTGGCGATCGTGCTCGTCTCGCTCGTGGGCACCTGGCGCCAGCGCGGCTACGGCAACGTGCGCCTCCGCGACGGCCTGCTCGTGGGTCTGCTCTCACCGCTCGGCGTGCTGCTGGGCGTCGCGCTCGCCAACGCCGTATCGCAGCGGGCGCTCGAGCTCGCCTTCGCCGCCGTCCAGCTTCTGTTCGCGTGGCAACTCGCCAAGAGGGCGGGACTCCGCTAGGTTGCAGACCGGTGGAGATCCTCGAGGTCAGGACCGAGGACCGCAACGGACTCGTGCACGTCGCCCTGAAGGGCGAGCTCGACCTGTCCACGGTGGCCAAGGTGCAGGAGGAGCTGCGCAGGGTCGAGGCCGACTCGCCGGCGACCGTGGTGGTCGACCTCTCCAGGCTCACTTTCCTCGACTCGACCGGGCTGCGCTGCATCGTCACCGCCGACGAGCGGGCCCGCGACGAGGGCCGGCGCATGGTGATCGTGCGCGGCCCGGACCCGGTGCAGCGCGTGTTCGCCATCACCCGGCTCGAGGAGCGGCTGGAGATGGTCGACGACGCCGGCACGATCAGCTGACCCATCGCGTTTCGGCACCGGGTCGAAGGGTGATAATCCAAGCGGTCGGTTGAAGTACGCACTGCGGTCGAGGAGGTGCTGCACGAGTGGCCGTTGCCGTCGCAGCTTGCGAGCCGGCGCGTGAGTCTCCCGAGCAGCGGAGTCTCCGGGACGAGCGCCTGCTGCTGAGGTATCACCGCGACGGCGACCTCGCCGCGCGCGAGGAGCTCGTGGTGCGCCTCGTGCCGCTCGCCCGGCAGCTCGCGTCTCGCTACCGGCACGCGGGCGAGCAGCACGAGGACCTCGTGCAGGTCGCCTGCCTCGGCCTGCTCAAGGCCGTCGACCGCTACCAGCCCGAGCGCGGCGCCGGCTTCGCGCGCTATGCCGTTCCCACGATCCTGGGCGAGCTCAAGCGCCACTTCCGCGACAGGGCCTGGTCCGTGCACGTGCCGCGCGCCACCCAGGAGCTGGTGCTGAAGGTGGGCGACGCGCTGGGCACGCTGCCGGCCAAGCTCGGGCGGGCGCCGCGCCCGCGCGACGTGGCCGAGGCCGTCGGGGCGCCGGTGGAGGAGGTGCTCGAGGCGATGGAGGCGGCCACCGCCTACGAGGCCGCCTCGCTCGACGCCCCGCGACCCGGCTCGGACCGCCACGACGCGTGGACCCACGCCGACACGCTGGCCGAGGATGACCCGGGCTACGAGCGTGTGGAGATCGGCGCGACGCTGCGCGGCACCCTCGCCGCCCTACCCGCGCGCGACCGGCTCATCCTGCGGCTGCGATTCGAGCGCGACATGACCCAGGCGGAGATCGCCGAGCAGGTCGGGCTCTCGCAGATGCACGTCTCGCGTCTGTTGCGCCGCTCGCTCGACCGCCTCTCTGCCGCGGGCGCGGCTGCCGGTTAAGGGCCCATCCCACAGGGGGCCGGCCGGTTCCACCGACGTCCCCGGAAGTCCGCCGGACGGCTCCGGGCGACCCTTACCCTGCCGGGCTACCCGATGCCTGCGCCTCGAAACGCGGGTTCTCTGGAAGCGCAACGTCGGGCGTGCGAGCCAGCGCGGCGGCGACGACGATCAGGTGGATGCCGGAAGCGAAGCGGCCCGGCCGCCCGTCGCCGGTGCGGTCGTAGGAGGCGCGGGCGTCGAGCAGCGAGAGGATGCTCTCGTGGACCGGTGCGTGGGGCGCCTCTGCCCCGACGTCGCAGGCGAGCCGGGCCAGGGCGAGGGTCTCGACCGGGTCGATGCCGTTGAACATCTGGCCGATCGCGCTCACCAGGAAGGAGTAGACGCGCTCGAGGAGCGGGTCGCGGGAGAGCGACTCGATGCCCGCCGGCGGGCCCAGGTCGAGCGGCTCCTCGCCCTGGAGCAGCCGCAGCGCCTGCCCACCGGCCAGCTCGCGCAGCACGTCGGGACCGAGTCCCACCTGGAGCCCGTGGCGCAGCGCCATGGTGGCGCCGAAGGCGGGGGTGCTGTACGGGGCGTCGCTGGCCATCAGGATCTGCCCCGGGGGCACCAGGGCGAACAGGGCCTGCAGGTCGCTGGGCGACCACCAGGCCGTGTCGAAGAAGAGGTTGGGATGGTCCGGCGCCTCACGCCAGATCCAGGAGAGGTCGGAGATGCCGGCGTGGGCGAGGATGAGGCGGAGGCCCGGATAGCGCGCGCAGGTCTCGACGGCGTGGCGCCCGAGGGCGGGGATGCCGCGACCGGCGTGGCAGAGGATCGGCAGGCGCCGCTGGTCGGCGAGGGCGAACACGTCGCGCAGCGCTGGGTGGTCGAGGTTGAAGCCCTCGGCGCGGGGGTGCAGCTTGATGCCGCGCGCGCCGGCGTCCAGGCAGCGCCGCACCTCGGCCAGGGGAGAGTCGGCCGGGTCGAGCCGGCAGAAGGGGAACAGCCGGCCCCCGGACGCCTCGGCCGCGGCGATCAGCATGTCGTTGGCCGGCGGGTAGCCGTCGGGCTCGTGCATCGGGAAGGCGATCGCCCGCGCGTCGATCGGCTCGAGCGCGGCCACGAGCTCCTCGAGGCTGCAGCGGTACTCGTCCGGGTCGTTCGCGCCGATGTGCGTGTGCGCGTCGAGCAGCTCGGCGTCAGGCACCTCCTCGCGCAGGCGGGCGAGCCAGGGAAGCAGGCCGGCGTCGGAGACCATGGCCCGGCAGGCTAGTAGTGGTCGTGGCGATCTAGTTTTCAGCCCGGAGCGGCACCCGTCTGGTGGCGGATCCGGCCTTCAAAGCCGGCAGGGCGCGGCAGCCCCGCGCTTGGATGGTTCGATTCCATCGCCGCTCCGGTCTTGCCGCAAGCACCCGGCTCGGCCGGGTGCGCGCGGATCGAATTCAGCCGCTTGCTGCGAGAAGGAAGTGGTCGGGCTCGTCGCCTTCCCTGACGAGCGTGATCGTGCCGGTCACCGGCACCAGCAGGCCCTGCGCGTGGACGTAGCCGGTGTTGACCTCCCCCGACGCGATCTCGCCCGCGAGCATCTGCCTCATCTGCTCGCGGTGCTTGGCCAGGTTGGCGCGGTCCATGACCGGCGGCCAGCTGGCGGACCTGAAGTCCTGCTCCGAGTAGCCCACGAGGTCGCTGAACGCCCGGTTCAGCTCGCGGAAGCGGCCGTCGAGCTCGATCGTGGCCATCGGCTGCTCGACGTCGTCGAATCCGGGACGTCGCTCGCGCTTCGGGCCGGTGTCGCGATCGCCTCCGAAGAGAGGGCGGCGTGGGTCGGACTGCTCCGGCGTCGCGCGGTCGCCGTCTGAGTCGTGCCCGCGGAAGGGGGTCAGCGTGGGCGGGCTCTCGTAGTCCCGACCGCCACCGGCCTGCTCGGACGCCCGCCGCACCGACTCGGCCTCCGCGCCCGCCTCCTCGGCGGACTGACGCGCCAGCGCGGCGGCCTCCGAGGCCGTGGCCGCCGCCTCCTCGGCCTGCCGGGCGC
>JBOGXS010000053.1:0-2574 GCA_050693815.1 Thermoleophilaceae bacterium
GGCTACGAGCGCTCGCTCGAGCAGGAGCTCTCCGCGTACCTCCTGGAGCACGCGCGGCGGCACGACTACGCGCTCCTCACGAGACCCGAGGTGAACCTCGAGACGGACGACCGCCTGCGCCTCGGCGAGTTCGGAATCCAGACCCGCCTCGTGAAGCCGGCGCAGCGCCAGGGCGAGGCGCCGCAGCAAGGGGAGCAGGGGCACACGATGGTCTATTCGGTCCCGCCGAAGCAGCAGAAGCAGCCGCGCGGCGCCCAGAAGCGGACCGCGCACCTGACCGAGACGAAGGCGATCGTCTCGCTCGACGACCGGCGCTACGTCCTCGACGGGCCGATCGCGGTGCTCGGCCGCTCGCGCGAGTGCGACTGCGTGCTCGCCGAGCCGAGCGTCTCGCGCCGCCACGCCGAGCTGCGGCGCGTGGGCGGACGCTGGCTGCTGCGGGACCTCGGCTCGCGCAACGGTACGCGCGTGAACGGCGTGCGCGTGCTCGAGGAGACCGAGGTCGGCCCGGGCGACCGCGTGAGCTTCGGCGACGCCGGCTACCGCCTCGCCGCCTGACTGGTTCGACTTGTCCCGGTATAACGAGTAAAGGTCGAACTGGGCTCGACTAGAGCAGATGCTCCAGGCCGATGACGGGCGACCGGTCCAGCGAGCCCACCCGGCGGATCGCCAGCAGCACGCCGGGCATGAACGACGCGCGGTCGACGGAGTCGTGCCGGATCGTGAGCGTCTGGCCGGGCCCGCCGAAGATGACCTCCTGGTGCGCCACCAAGCCGGGCAGGCGCACCGAGTGGATCGGCGCGTGCACGTTGCCGCCGGCCGCCCGGACCAGGTCCGCCGTCCGCGCCGCGGTTCCGGAGGGCGCGTCCAGCTTGCGGTCATGATGGAGTTCGACGATCTCGCACTCGGGCAGGTGCCGGGCCGCCTCCGCGGCGAACCTCATCATCAGCACCGCCCCGATGGCGAAGTTGGGGGCGACGAACAGGTTGGCCTCCCCCACCCCCTCGAGCGGCGAGAAGTCGGCGCCCGTGGTGCCCATCACGCAGTGCACGCCGGCCTCGAGGCACCGCCGCGCGTTGTCGAGCGCCGCGTCGGGAGTCGAGAAGTCGACCACCACGTCGGCGTCGCCGAGCACGTCGGGCAGGCCGGTCTCGAGCAGCGGGTCGGCGCGACCGACGAGCGCGAGGTCGTCGCTGCCCTCCACCGCCTCGCAGACCGTCTGGCCCATCCGCCCGGCGGCTCCCGAGACGGCGACGTTGATCGTCATGCCGCCGCTGAGAGGCCCGCGTCCGAGAGCGCGTTGCGGAAGGCGTCCTCGTCCCCGCCCACACCGGCCGCGGACATGGTGTCGGGGCGCCAGAGATCCCGAGCGACCGAGGTCACGTCATCCAGCGTGACCGCGTCGAAGGCGGCCAGCACCTCGTCGACCGTGAGCAGCGGCACGCCCATCAGCACCGAGCTGCCGAGCCGGTTCATGCGCGTGAGCGTCGACTCCATCGACAGCACCGTCCGGCCCTTCACGTTCTCCCGCGCGAGCTCGAGCTCCGCCTCGCTCACGCCGTCCTCCTGGAGCCGCCGCAGCTCGTCGCCGATCACCTCCATCGCCTCGCGCACGCGGTCCGGCCGGGTGCCCACGTAGAGGCCGACCTGGCCCGAGTCGAAGTAGTGGCTGGCGTAGGAGTAGACCGAGTAGGCGAGCCCGCGCTTCTCGCGCACCTCCTGGAACAGCCGCGAGGAGGTGGAGCCGCCCAGGATCGTGTCGAGCACCCGCAGCGCGAAGCGGCGGTCGTCGCCGCGCGGCATGCCCGGCCCGCCCAGGCAGAGGTGGTACTGCTCGGTCTCCTTGGGATGGAAGCGGAGGATCGGCGCCGGGCCGTTGGGCGACGCGGCCGCCTCGGCCGGCGTCGCGCGCGTCCCGGCCCCGACGGCGCGCTCGACCAGCGCGACGATCTCCTCGTGCTCGAGGTTCCCCGCCGCCGCGACCACCATATTGCCGGGCACGTAGCGGCCGGTGTGCCACTCCGCGATCTGCGGCACGGGCACCGACGAGATCACGTCGGCCCGCCCGATGATCGGCCGGCCGAGCGGGTGGTCGCCGAAGATCGCCTCGGCCAGCACGTCGTGCACCTTGTCCGACGGCTCGTCCTCGTACATGGCGATCTCCTCGATCACCACCTCGCGCTCGGAGTCGACGTCCGGATAGGCAGGGCGCAGGACCATGTCCTGGAGCACGTCGAAGGCGCGCTCGAGGTGGCCGTCGAGGAAGCGCGAGTAGACGGAGGTCGTCTCCTTGCCGGTCCCGGCGTTGACCTCGGCCCCCATCGCGTCGAACGCCTCGTCGATCTCGCGCGAGCTGAAGCGCTCGGTGCCCTTGAAGAGCATGTGCTCGAGGAAGTGCGAGATCCCCGCCTGGTGGACCTCCTCGTCGCGCGAGCCGGCCCGGATCCACAGCCCGAGCGCGATCGAGCGCACCGAGGGCATCGCCTCGGTGACGACCCGAACGCCCGAGTCGAGGGTGGCGAAGCGTGCCGGTGCCGACCGGCCAGGCATCAGCGGGGGTCCGGGGGCCTGAGC
>JBOGXS010000054.1:0-4755 GCA_050693815.1 Thermoleophilaceae bacterium
CGCCCTGGCCGAGCGGCTGCCCGGCCCGTGCTCCGTGCGCGAGGCGGACCTCGCCGACGAGCGCCAGGCGCGCGACTTCGTCCAGGCGGCCCACGCCGAGCACGGCGGGCTGCACCTGCTCGTCAACAACGCGGGCCTGATGCTCCTCGGTCCGGTCGGCGGAGCCGACACCGCCGAGTGGCGGCGCATGATCGAGGTGAACCTCTGGGCCTTGCTCGTCTGCACCCACGCTGCGCTGCCGCTCATGACCGGGGGTGGGGACATCGTGAACGTGTCGTCGGTGGCCGGACGGCGAGCCGACGCCGGCGCCGCCGTCTACAACATGACCAAGTTCGGCGTGCACGCCTTCTCCGAGGCGCTGCGCCAGGAGGCGCTCCACGCCGGCATCCGCGTGACCACCGTGGCGCCCGGCTTCGTCGAAACCGAGCTGCAAGGCCACAACCTCAACCCGCTGGTCCGCCGGGCGACCGAGCGCTCGCGCGAGGAGATCGGCGAGGTGCTCCAGCCCGCCGACATCGCCGAGGCGATCCTTCTCGCGGTCACCCGCCCACCGCACGTGTGCCTCAACGAGGTCGTGGTGCGGCCGACGCGGCAGGCGCGGTAGCGCCCGACGGAGTCGCGGTAGCGCCTGACGGAGGCTCGGTAGCGCCTGACGGAGGCCGCGCTGAACATACATCCGTTCGTGATAACATACGCACCAGTCGTGGCGGCCCTAAACGGAAACTTCGGCACGCGGGTGCGGGACCTGCGCGAGGCCATGGACCTCTCCCTGCGCGACCTGGGCGAGCGCAGCGGCGTGTCCGCGCCGATGCTCTCCCAGGTGGAGCGCGGCGAGACGAGCCCGACCCTGGCGGTGGCCGAGCGCATCGCCGGAGGGCTCGAGCTGACCCTGTCGCAGCTGCTTCGCCTCGACGAGCGCGACGGCGTAAGCGTCGTGCGCGCCGGCGAGCGGCGCCGGGCCGGCAGGGGCGGACACCGCTATGAGGTACTCACCCCGCCACTGCCCGGGCTGCGCGCCGAGGTCTCGCTGCACTCCCTCGCGCCTCGTCGCGCCACTGGCGAGCCGGACGACCCGCCCATGCACGAGCCGGGAAGCCGCGAGACCGCCGTCGTGGTCGAGGGCCACCTCAGCTTCGTCTGCGCCGGCGTGGCCCATCGGCTCGGCGAGGGCGACTCCGTGACCTTCGACGCCGACCTGCCCCACCGCTTCGAGAACCCCGGCGAGCGCGACGCCCGCTTCTACGCGGTCGTGGCCGCCGGCCTCAGGAGGAGCTGACCCGTGCCGAGCAGCATGTTCGACAAGATCTGGGCCGCCCACGAGGTCGCCGAGGGGCTGCTCTACGTGGACCTCCACCTGGTCCACGAGGTGACCTCGCCGCAGGCCTTCGAGTCCCTGCGCCTCGCCGGGCGCAGCGTGCGCCGTCCCGATCGCACGCTGGCCACGGCCGACCACAATGTGCCCACCGATGGAACCACCGCTTCGAGCCGGATCCGCGACCGGCTCTCGCGCGTGCAGGTGGAGACGCTCGAGCGCAACTGCCGCGAGCTCGGGGTGCCCGTGCACTCGATCGGCTCGGTCCGCCAGGGCATCGTGCACGTGGTCGGTCCCGAGATCGGCGTGACCCAACCGGGCATGACGATCGTCTGCGGCGACTCGCACACCTCGACCCACGGCGCCTTCGGCGCGCTCGCCTTCGGCATCGGGACCAGCGAGGTGGAGCACGTGCTGGCCACGCAGACGCTCCAGCAGCGCAAGCCCAGGTCGATGCGCATCCGCTACGAGGGCGAGCTCGGCTACGGCGTGACCGCCAAGGACCTGATCCTGGGCACGATCGGCCGCATCGGCGTGGACGGCGGCGTGGGGCACGTGATCGAGTACGCCGGCCCGGCGATCGAGCGGCTCTCGATGGAGGGGCGCATGACGGTGTGCAACATGACGATCGAGAGCGGCGGCCGCGCCGGGATGATCGCCCCAGACGACGCGACCTTCGAGTGGGTCGAGGGCCGCGAGGCGGCGCCCGACCCGCTGCCTCTCGAGCTGTGGCACGCCCTGCGCTCCGACCCGGACGCGGCGTTCGACGCCGAGGTCGAGGTCGACGCCTCGGCGCTCTCTCCCCAGGTGACCTGGGGCACCACCCCGGCCATGGTGGCCGACGTGACCTCGGCCGTGCCCGAGCCCGCCGCCGAGAGCGACGAGCGGGCGCTCGACTACATGGCGCTCGAGCCGGGCACGCCGATGCGGAAGATCCGCCTCGACCGCGTGTTCATCGGCTCCTGCACCAACTCGCGCATCGGCGACCTGCGCGAGGCGGCCGAGGTCGTGAAGGGCCGGCGCGTGGCGAGCTCGGTGAGCGCCATGGTCGTGCCCGGCTCGCAGCAGGTGAAGGCGCAGGCCGAGGCCGAGGGGCTGGACGAGGTGTTCCGGGCCGCCGGCTTCGACTGGCGCTCGGCCGGCTGCTCGATGTGCCTCGGCATGAACCCCGACATCGCCGCACCGGGCGAGCGCGTGGCCTCGACCTCCAATCGCAACTTCGAGGGCCGCCAGGGCCGCGGGGCGCGCTCGCATCTGGTGAGCCCGAAGATGGCTGCGGCGGCCGCCATCGAGGGGCGGTTCGTCGACATCCGGGAGTGGGAGTGAGGGCGGTGAGCGTGATCGAGGGCGGCGTGTCGGTGCTCGACCGGGCGGATGTCGACACCGACCAGATCATTCCCAAGCAGTTTCTCAAGCGGGTGGAGCGCTCCGGGTTCGGAGAGTTCCTCTTCTACGACTGGGCGAAGGCGCCGGGCTGGGAGCTGCCCCGCAACGCGATCCTTGCCGCCGGCCGCAACTTCGGCTGCGGGTCGTCGCGCGAGCACGCGCCGTGGGCGCTCGAGGACTACGGCTTCCAGGCGATCGTGGCCCCGAGCTTCGCCGACATCTTCTACTCGAACTGCACCAAGATCGGGCTGCTGCCGGTGGTGCTGGGCGTGGACGACGTGCGGGCCCTGATGCGGGCCGGCAGCGCGCGGGTGGACCTCGCCGAGCAGGAGGTGGCCTGGGACGGCGGCCGGGCCGCGTTCGAGATCGACCCCGAGACCAAACGCCGCCTGCTGAACGGCCTGGACGACATCGGGGTGACGCTTCAGCAGGCAGAGGCGATCGAGCGCTACGAGGCTGAGCGCGAGCGCAGCGGACCGGTCACCACGCAGGGTGCGCGGCCGTGAGGCCGGGTCACCCTGCCAGTGGCAGCCTGGCGTGACGCGCGACTGGGACGCGGCCACCTACCACCGGGTCTCCAGCCCGCACGTGGAGTGGGCGCGAGTCCTGCTCGACCGGCTCGACCTCGCCGGCGACGAGACGGTGCTCGACGCCGTACCCGCTGGTGCCGGACGACCCGAGCGACTACCTGCGCAGCGTCTGCCTGGGCTACCACCTGGAGCGGCTGCCGGCGCCGTTGCGCGACGACTTCGTGGCGGCGGTACGCAAGCGTTCGTGCGACGAGCTGGACTACGTGCGCTTGAACCTCACTGCTACGAGGCCCTGATTTCGTGCAGTTTGCGCTCTTTCTCGTGCGGGGTGTTGCAAAGCGTCGGGGTAGGGGGAGTATTCGCCCATGCCACGGGACGGCGGCATCCTGGTGCTGGTGGTCGACGAGGCCGCGGCGGAGGCCGAGCGGATCGCGTCCGGGCTGAGCGAGCTGGGCGGCTTCCACGTGGTCGGGGTGGCCTGCAGCACTCGCGAAGCCGGTGAGCTGGCACAGGCCCAGCCGGAGGTGGCGCTCGTGGACGTCGGCGTGGAGGGCGGCGGCGCCGCGGCTACGCGGGAGATCCTGGCCGCCTCGCCACGCACGCGAATCCTCGGCCACTCGGCCGTCGCCGGCCTCGGCCCGGTCATCGACATGCTGCGCGCCGGCGCGAGCGGATACCTCGTGAAGGGAGCGCCCGTGGCCGAGCTGGCCGGCGCCCTGCGCGCCACCGGCCGCGGCGAGCTGACCCTGCACCGGAGCGTTGTCGGCGACCTGGTCGGGGAGCTGATGGAACACCTCGACCGGGCCGTCGAGGTCGAGCGCGAGCGGGCCGGCAAGCGCGCCCGCATCGAGGAGGTGCTCGCCGGGGAGGGGCTGCAGATCGCGTATCAGCCGATCGTCGACCTCGAGCTGGGCGGGATCGTCGGGCACGAGGCGCTGGCCCGCTTCACGTGCGAGCCGCGCCGCACGCCCGACCGCTGGTTCGCCGAGGCGCACGAGGTCGGGCTGGGGATGGAGCTGGAGCTGGCCGCGGTGCGGCTGGCCTGCGCGCAGGCAGGCGAGCTGCCGCCGGGCACGTACCTGTCCGTCAACGTGTCGCCCGCCGTGGCCGCGAGCGCGGAGCTGCTCGAGGTGCTGGACGCCGCGCCCGTGGACGAGATCGTCCTCGAGGTGACCGAGCACGCCCCGGTGGACGACTACGGACGCTTCCAGCGTGATCTGCGCGGCGTGCGGGCCCGCGGCGCGCGGCTGGCGGTCGACGACGCCGGCGCCGGATTCGCCAGCCTGCGCCACATCCTCGAGCTCAGGGCGGAGCTGATCAAGCTGGACCCCTCGCTGACGCACGACCTCCAGACCGACCGCGCCCGCCGCTCGATGGCGACCGCGCTGATCGACTTCGGGCGCGAGATGGGCGTCGCGATCCTGGCCGAGGGGATCGAGACCAAAGCCCAGTGCGAGGCGCTGCGCCGCCTCGGCGTCCGCTACGGCCAGGGCTTCCACCTGGGCCGACCCCGCCCGGCGGCGGCGG
>JBOGXS010000055.1:0-4632 GCA_050693815.1 Thermoleophilaceae bacterium
CCCGCGAGGCCCACGAGCAGGGCTGGAACCACTACCTGCCGCGCCTGACGCTCGCCGTCCGCGGCGAGCAGCCGGGCCCCGACCCCTGGATCGTCACCGACTGAAAGATGGCATGACCAGGGACCCCTCAGCTCAGGCGCGGTTGATGCGCGCGGATGTCGTCAATCGACGGAGCCTGAGGAGGTCCCTTGTGAGGATCGTAATGGCCTTTGACCAGCATCGAGAGCAGATCGCGTTCGACGCGCTTGACACTGCGACCGGCGAGGTGCGCCGTGGTCGTATCCGGCCCGCCGATCGGCTCGGCTTGCGGCGCTGGCTCGGACGTTGGGATGGAGCGGAGGTCGAGGCGGCGCTGGAGGCGACGACCGGCTGGCGCTTCATGGTCGAGGAGCTTGAGGCGGTCGGGGCGCGGGTGCATCTGGCCGAGCCGGCGGAGACAAGCGCGCTGCGCGGCCCGAAGAAGCGCGCCAAGACCGATCGCCAGGACGCGCGGCGACCGCGCGAGCTGTTGCAGGCCGGGCGGGTGCCGGAGTCGTGGATCCCGCCCGAGTGGATCCTGGAGCTGCGCTCCAAGGTCCGGCTGCGCCACACGTTGATCGATGAGCGCGGGGTGTGGCAGCAGCGCATCCAGGCGCAGCTCTACCACCACGGCGTCGAGCGTCGGCGGCAGCTGCTGGTGGGCGAGCGCCGCGGCTGGCTTGAGCAGCTGGATCTGCCCGACGCCGCCCGCCGCCAGATCCAGGTCGCCCTTCAGATGATCGACTCGGTCGACCACCAGCTGGAGCCGCTCGACCGGGAGCTGCGTGCGCTCGCGCGCCGCCAGCCAGGCTGCCGGGCGCTGATGGCCCACTACGGGATCGGCGAGATCACCTCGGTGGCGACCCTGGCCGAGCTCGGCGACGCCCGCCGCTTCTCCAGCTCGCGCCACGCGGTCCGCTACGCCGGCCTGGACATCACCGTCTCGGAGTCCGATCGCAAGCGCGCGCCCGGGCACCTCTCCCGCCAGGGCCCGCCCACGCTGCGCTGGGCGCTCTATGAGGCCGCCCAGGTCGCGCGCCGGCCGAACTCGCCCGACCGCGACTACTACGAGCAGGCCGCCGAGCGGCTCGGCGGCAACCGCGCCTGCCTGTCGGTCGCGCGCAAGCTCCTACAGCGCGCCTACCACACCCTGCGCGAGCTCGGCGAGGAGGCGCTCCAGCCGGCCTAGCGATCCGATGCGCGCCCGAGCCCGACATCAACTGATCTTGCGCGACCGGCTCCCGGCATTCTCCTGCCGCCACGGCGACGCCCTGGACGGCCCTGAAAGACAGAGCGGCCGCACAAGCTCCCCCAGCGGGGACACCCCATCAACCATCATGTCGCCGGCCCAAGGCGGGCCGTGGACCGAGATAAGGCTGGGCGCCCGCGCGCACCGATCGATCGACTTCCCACCCCGCGCGCACGCACCACCCCGCACGCAAGCCGTTCAAACCACACACCCGGACACCGCGGTTGACGGGGCGTCCCTGGACAGATAAGGAGACCCGATGCCTTCCATCCACTTCAGGACCACCGTCGACGCGCCGCCGGACGCGGTGTACGGAGCGCTCGCCACGCAGGAGGGACTGGCCGGCAACTGGACCGACCAGCTCGAGGTCCCCGAGGAGACCGGCGAGGTGGCGCGCTTCGGCTTCGGACCCGAGTGGGCCAAGACGCTCGAGCTTCGGATCGACGAGCTCGAGCCGGGCAGCTCGGTCGAGTGGACCCCGGTGGGAGGCTTCCCGGGCTGGATCGGCACGTCGATCGCCTGGAAGCTCGAGCCGGCCGACGACGGCGGAACGGTCGTGCACTTCACGCACGCCGGCTGGCCCGAGGAGGCGGCCGACGGCGAGATGGCGATGTGCGGCTACACGTGGGCGATGATCATCGACCGCCTGTCCGCCCAGGTCGCACGCGGGGAACGGGCGCCGTACTTCACCGCCACGGCGCCGCTGCCCCGGTAGGCAACGAAAGAAGGAGGTCACATGGCCGACTACACCGTCAAGCGGTTCGACGAGATGGAGCCGCTCCTGGGCGGGTTCTTCCTGCGCGCCCGAGCGGCGCTGGGCGCCAGCTCGTTCGGCATGCAGATCCTGCAGATGCCCCCGGAAGGCGGGGACTTCTACCCGAACCACGACCTGCCGACACCGGCATGGAGGAGGTCTACGTCGTCCTGAGCGGCGAGGCGGACTTCCAGATCGAGGGCGAGAGCGAGCGAGTGCACGCCGGACCCGAGACCGCGGTCCGGGTCGGGGCCGCAACCCACCGCAAGATCCATCCCGGCCCGGAGGGCGTGCGCATCCTGGCGCTCGGTGGTGTCCCCGGCCGGGCCTACGAGCCGCCCGCCTTCACGGAGCTTGGCGGCCCGGACCCCGTGCCCCATCCCGCACGGATCGCCTAGGGGCTCGCCCGGGGCCGTCGTGCGGTTATCCGCACCCCCGATTGACAGGGAAGCACCATTGGACCGGCCCGAGAGCGGGGACACACTTGCCCTTGGATGGGTCCGGAAGCGCTACGCGTCCGCAGCGCGCCTCGCCGCCCCGGGCGGCGCCCCGATCACGCGCTTGAAGGCGCGCGCGAAGGCGGCCACCGAGCGGTAGCCGCGCGGGACGCCGCCGCCAGCGGCGTCTGTAGCCGCGACCCGGTTCGCGCCTGATGGACGCCGTGCTGCTCGTGCTGACGCTCGCCGCCCTGGTCGGAGCCGGGGCGGCGGGCGGCGCGCTGTTCGCGTTCTCGGCGTTTGCGATGAATGGCCTGCGCCGTCTCCCAGCGGCGCAGGGCATCGCCGCCATGCAGTCGATCAACGTGGCCGCGATCAGCTTCGCGTTCATGCTGGCGCTGTTCGGCACCCTCGTCGCCTCGGTGGCGCTCGCCGTCTGGGCGCTGGCCGACCTGGGCGAGTCGTACGCCCCGTACCTGCTCGCCGGCGGCGTGGTGTACGCGGTCGGCGTGATCGGCGTGACCGGGGCGTTCAACGTGCCGCGCAACAACGCGCTCGCGGCCCTCGAGGCGAGCGACGCGGGAGCTGCCGGCTACTGGAGCCGCTACCTGTCCGAGTGGACGGCCTGGAACCACGTACGGTCGGTCGCGGGGCTGGCCGCCGCCGCCCTGTTCGGGATCGGTCTCCATGTCGGCTGAGAGCGGGCGGAGAGCGTCGATATCGTTGGCGCGAATGGACCAAGACGCGCAAGCCGGCCTCGCCCTCGAGGCCACCGGCCTGGTGAAGTCCTTCGGCGACACGCGTGCCGTGGACGGCGTGGACCTTGCCGTGCGCAACGGATCCGTCTACGGCGTGCTCGGCCCGAACGGGGCAGGCAAGACCACCACGATCCGGATGCTCGCGACCCTGCTCCGCCCCGACGCCGGCTCGGCCCGCGTGATGGGGCACGACATCGTCGCGGAGGCCGACTCGGTGCGCGGCATGGTGACCCTCCCCGGCCAGCTCGCCTCGGTCGACGAGGACCTGACCGGACGCGAGACCCTGATCCTGCTCGCGCGGCTGCTCGGACTGAAGCGGGCCGAGGCGAAGGCGCGCGCGAGCGAGCTGCTCGAGGCCTTCGAGCTCGCCGAGGCCGCCGGGCGGCTGGTGAAGCACTACTCCGGCGGGATGCGGCGCCGGCTCGACATCGCCGCGAGCATCGTGGTCACGCCGCAGCTGATGTTCCTCGACGAGCCGACCACCGGGCTCGACCCTCGCTCGCGCAACACGGTCTGGGACATCATCCGCACGCTCGCCGCCGAGGGCACGACCATCCTGCTCTGCACCCAGTACCTCGAGGAGGCCGACCAGCTCTGCGAGGGGATCGCCGTGATCGACCACGGCAGGGTGATCGCCGAGGGCACGCCCGCCCAGCTGAAGGCATCGGTGGGGTCGGGCGCCCTGCACGTCCGGCTGCTCGAGCCCGAGCAGCGGCTCGAGGCCGAGCAGGTGCTCGCCCGTGAGCTGGACGTGGTCCACCTCGAGCCCGACCCGGCCGCGCTCTCGGCCCCCTGCGCCGACGGCGACCGCGCCGCAGAGGCGGTCGCCGAGCTGTCGCGGGCGGGCATCAGGATCGCCAACTTCTCGCTCGGGCAGCCCAGCCTCGACGAGGTGTTCCTGGCCCTGACCGGCCACCCGGCGGAGCCCGAGGCGCCCGAGGAGCCCGACTCGATCAGGGAGGAGCAGCCGGCATGAGCGTCGACCCGACCACAACGGCGCGCCCGGCGCCGGGCGCCGACGAGGCGGCGCTGCGCAAGGCGCTCGCCTCCACGCCCCGGCCGCCGCGCGCAAGCGCCCTATCCGCGGCCCTCACCTTCGGCTGGCGCGGGATGCTCAAGGTCAAGCACGTGCCCGAGCAGCTGCTCGACGTGACCATCACCCCGGTCATGTTCGTCCTGATGTTCACCTACCTGTTCGGCGGTGCGATCTCGGGCTCGACCACCGAGTACCTCCAGTACATCCTGCCCGGCATCCTCGTCATGTCCGTGCTCTTCACGACGGTCTACTCGGGCGTGGCGCTCAACACGGATCTGACCAAGGGAGTCGTCGACCGCTTTCGCTCGCTTCCGGTCTGGCGCCCGGCCCCGCTCGTCGGCGCCCTGCTCGGGGACACGGTCCGCTACGTCGTCGGGGGG